>JBBQCO010000119.1:0-9814 GCA_038318785.1 Desulfobulbales bacterium
GGCGAGATCATGCGGTTGCCGGTGGAAGTGGTGATCAATCCCCGCGAATTGGAACTGGCCTTGGACAAATTCCGCGACTACGACCTGGTCCTCATCGACACCGCCGGCCGTAGCCCTAGAAATGGGCTCGATATTCAAGAACTGGCCGGATTTCTCCATCCCCAGCTGGGCATCGAAAACAATCTCCTGTTGTCGGCCACCACCAGGGAGCGGGAACTAGAAGAAACCATTAAGCGTTTTTCCATACTGCCGATCAGTAATTTCATCTTCAGCAAGATCGACGAATGCGACCAATTGGGTGTATTGCTCAACATCCATTATAAAAACGACACCCCGATCTCTTTTCTCACCAACGGCCAGAGGGTTCCGGAGGATCTGCTCATGCCCTCGCCGACCGATATCGCAGGCCTCATCATGAATGACCACGGGAACCTGAAGCATGGCTGACCAAGCACTCCAACTCGCAGATCAGGCAGGCACCTTGCGGGCCATGAACAATCCGGAACAAACGGAGAAGAGGACCGGAACAACCACCACCCGGGTTTTTTCCATCACCAGCGGCAAAGGCGGTGTCGGCAAAACGGCGGTCGTGGCCAACCTGGCGGTGCTGCTCGCCCGCATGGGCAAACGTGTTCTAATTCTCGATGCCGATCTCGGACTGGCCAATATCGATGTCGTCTTCGGGCTGGCTCCGGGCCATAACCTTAACCACTTTTTTACCGGCGAACATGGATTGGAGTCGATCCTCACCGACGGCCCCGAAGGCATCAAAATCCTACCGGCGGGTTCAGGCGTGCAGCGTTTCACCCGGCTTGATTCCCAGCAGAAAATGCGCCTTCTCGAAGGGCTCGACACGATGAACAACGATTTTGATTTTGTGCTCATCGACACCGAGGCCGGCATTTCCGAAAACGTCACCTATTTCAACACTGCCGCTCAAGAAATTCTGGTGGTGACCACGCCGGAACCAACTGCGATCACCGACGCCTACGCCCTGATGAAGCTGCTTTCCAACCAATACCACGAAAAACACTTCAACCTGATTGTCAATTTCATCAAGAACGAGGAAGAAGCCCTGGATGTCTATCGTAAACTCACCATGGTGGCCAACCGCTACCTGGACATCTCGATCAATTACATCGGCTCGATCCCCCGGGACAAACTGATGGTGGACGCCATTCGCAAGCAAAAGACCCTGGTGCAGCTCTTCCCTGACAGTCGGACCAGCCATGCTTTCGAAGCCCTGGCCCGCACCATTGTCCAGGAGCCCCAGAGCCTGGAACCCAAGGGATCGATCCAATTTTTTTGGAAACGGCTGCTGGAATTCGGCGCCAAATAGATTATGCGCCCCGACACTCTGTCCTCTGACAACAAATGATCTTTATGTATCCTCCGGTGCAGCCCCTTGATGACCGTTCACAGTTGATCCGGGAGAATATGCCCCTGGTCGAACTGGTCGTGCAACGCATGGTCCCTCAGGTGCCGAGTTTCATGACCAAGGAAGACATGATCAGCGCCGCCATGGTCGGTCTTGTTGACGCCGCCAATAAATTCGATCCTGCCAAGGGCGTCAAGTTCAAGACCTTTGCCGAATACCGGGTGCGCGGCGCTATTCTCGATGAGATGCGTAAACTCGATTGGTTTTCCCGTTCCATGCGTGACAAACAGAGCCAGTTGACCCAGACCATGCTCAGGTTGGAGCGGAGGTTCGGCCGCTCTCCCGAAGAGGAAGAAATGGCCGCCGAGTTGACCATGACCATTGACGAATACCGCGACCTGCTCACCGAGGTCAGCCATCTCGGCTGCGTCAGCCTTCACGAAACCCTGGATCACTCCGAGGAAGGCAGAAGCTTTCTCGATAACCTGGAAGATATCGGCGGCCCGATGCCCTCTGATCTCCTCGAAAAAGAGGAAATGACCCGAATGATGGCCGAGATTCTTGAAGAACTCTCGGAAAAAGAACGGCTGGTCATTGCCCTCTACTATTATGAGGAACTGACTCAGAAGGAAATCGCCGAGGTGCTCAGCGTTTCCGAAGGCCGGATCTCCCAGCTGCACAGCCAGGCCCTCCTGAAACTGCGGGTCAAACTGATCAATTCTGAACTGTACGAGCCCTAATTAAAAAAACATTGAGGACGATATGCCTGCATTCACCCCTCTCATCATGGGCACTGCCTTGGTCATGGTCGGTTTCTGTCTTTCAGCGCTCCTGCTGTTTGCCAAGCGCCAGCGCACAGAGCGACAACTGGAAACCCAAAGGATTCTGGCACTCCAACGCAAAATCGACCTTGCCCTCCGGGACGAAGGGCTTGATACAGCTCGGGAAGCCTTCAGCGTCAGCCTGAAAACCGCCAGTCTGACCACCGACCTGCAGCGTCCCCGGCTGGAAAACATGGCTAAATTAGACAAGCAAACACCAGAAAAATACCGGATTCTCGGTAGACTGGCATCGCAAGGGATGGGTGCCGAAGAGATTGCGACCATCCTCGGCATCTCCCAAGTTGAGGCGGGCCAATTACTCAGCCTGAGCAACATGGCCAAATTCGGCCGATGACAGTCCTCCACCAGCACTTTGCCGTTAAGAAGCGCGTCAAGAATACCGACAAGAGAGGAAACTCCATTCAACCTGAAACACGCCAAAACGGAGCCCCATGGTCTCGGGAAAATACAGTGCCCTTAGTGGAGCAGTTGCCAGAGAACAGGCGATGAGCAATCTCGCCGCCAATCTGGCCAATGTCAATACCACGGGATTCAAGAAAGACCGGATCAGCTTTTCCGCCATGTTAAAGGGTGCCAAACAGACAAGCGAGACCCGGGGCATCAACTATGCGCGCATCCGCAAAATCGGCGCCGATTTCAGCCAGGGCGGCATGCAGACCACCGGCCGAAACCTGGATGTGGCCATTGATGGCCCCGGATTCTTGAAAGTCATGAAAAATGACGAAATTTTCTACACTCGGGCCGGGCGGTTGATGCTCGACAGCAACGGCATGGTCAAAACCGAAGACGGCTTCACCGTTCTTGGTGCCGGCGACACGCCTCTGCAAATCGACACTTCGCTGGGTAAAGACATCATCATTGCCGAATCCGGTGAGATTGCCGTCAACGGTACCCTTGCCGGTAGCCGGGTGCAGGTCTTTTCCATTGAGGATCAGGATAAACTGATCAAGGTGGGCCATTCGCTCTTCAAACTGGCCGAAGGCGGCGCTCAACCTTTGACCGATTACCGCGTAATCCAGGGCAATCTGGAGACCTCCAATGTCAACATGATGGAGGAGATGACATTAATGATTGCCACCCAGCGCGCTTTTGAGGCGCACACCAAGGTATTAGAGAGTTATTCCCAACTCGGCCAAAAGCAGGATGAACTCGGATCGATAGGCTAACCGAACGGTATCGTCGACCCGCGCACTAAAAAAAAACTCTCACGAGAGACACTCTATGCGATCACTCTGGACAGCAACCACCGGCATGTCGGCCCAAAATCTCAACATGGACGTCATTGCCAACAACTTGGCCAACGTCTCGACCTCGGGCTTTAAAAAGAGCCGGGCCGATTTCCAGGACTTGCTCTATCAGATCATGAAAGTGCCTGGATCTCCCACCTCAGCCGATACCAAATCGCCCACCGGCATTCAGGTGGGGCTCGGCGTTCAGCCCGGATCGGTCACCAAGGTGTTCACCGAGGGCGATATCGTGCAGACATCAAATACCCTGGATGTGGCCATCGAGGGTGCCGGATTTTTCCAGGTGGCCATGCCCGACGGCAACACCGCCTATACCAGATCGGGTAATCTCAAGCTGGACGGCGAGGGCAGAATCACCACCTCCGACGGCTACCCCATCCAACCGGAGATCACCATTCCCGAAGATGCCCTGCAGGTAACCATCAGCCAGACCGGTGTGGTCAGTGCCATTGTCGGCGGCGACACGACCTCCACTGAACTCGGCAACATCGATTTAGCTGATTTTGTCAATGATGCCGGATTGATTGCCATCGGCAAGAACCTCTTCCGGGAGACCGAGGCTTCAGGCACGGCCTTAATCGGCACGCCGGGTGAAAATGGCATCGGCACCCTTTTACAGGGCTATGTGGAAAACTCCAATGTCAACCTGGTTGAAGAACTGACCCAGATGATCTCGGCCCAACGTGCCTTTGAGATCAACTCTAAGGTGATTTCCACTTCGGACGAGATGATGCAAACTGTCACCAACATGGTGTAACTCTTTGAAGTATTGGCTGCCCCTTACCATTCTCTCCTGGTTCTTCATCCATCCGCTGATTGTGGCCGCCCAGATATCGGTCAATTTCCAAGCCGATGCCGCTGTAGCCGGGCCCAAGATCGTCCTTGCCGATATCGCCGACATCAAACCCCAGGGCAGCGAGGCCGAGGCCATCGGTCAACTGCCGGTGGCTGCTGCGCCCGCTCCGGGAAAATCGAAAGAATTATCCACGGTCTCGGTGATTAATTCTCTGCGCAACCGGCCCGAGGTGGCCAATGTTGACTGGCAGGGCAGCCAGACCATCGTGGTCCAGCGCAAAGGCAATACGCTCAACCAGGAGCAGGTGCAGCAGATCATCGCTGCCTATCTCCAAGAAAACAGGGCCAATCTGCCCAATGCAGAGATCCGTTTTACCGCGATTCGTGTCCCGGAAGAACAGACTCTTCCGGCTGGAAAATTGAGTTGGAAGGTAACGCCCTCTCGACCTGGAATCATCGGCAGTAATGGTTTTTCCATCGCCCTGTTTGTTGACGGCAAACCAGCAGGCAACTGTGTCGTTCGTGGAAGGCTAGAGATCGTTGCCGAAGTGGCCGTTGCCGCAACCTCTCTGCGCAAGGGCGATGTCGTCACCGACTCGAGTATTGTCATGCAGCGCCAGGATATTGGAACAACCGACAAACCGTTCATGGCCAAGGATCAGCTCCTCGGCATGCAGGTTGCCCGCACGGTCAATGCCGGATCGATTCTCAAACAGGAACACATCGTCTCGCCACCCGTCATTAAAGATGAAGAAATGGTAAAAATTTTTGCCCGCAAAGGCACTTTACAACTCTCCACCAGCGGTGTCGCCAAAACTGAAGGCCGACTGGGTGAATTCATCTCGGTAAAAAACATCAGTTCCAATAAAATAATTCAATGCCGGGTCGAAGGGCCTGGCGCTGTTTCCGTGGAGTTTTAATGATGCAATGCTTTTCCGCCTCCCGTCATTTCCAGTGGCTTTTTGCGGCTACTGAGGGAAGAAAGGCGCTTCTTTTCCTGGTGCTGACATGCATCCTCACCCTGACCGGTTGTGCGAAACCCAGTCAGGAGGTAACCAATATCGAACCATTGGAGGAGCCGATTGCGGCCAATCCCAAGCCACAGTCACCCGGGACTCTGTGGAACGGAGACGAAGGTAACTGGCTGGCGGACGTCAAGGCGCGACAAGTCGGGGATATCGTCACAGTCATCATCAAGGAGCAGGCCAAGGCCTCCAAGCAGGCCACCACCGATACTGAGCGTTCTTCCAGTATCTCCGCCGGTATCTCCAGTTTTTTTGGACTCGAACAATCGGTTGCAGAAAAAAACTCCAACCTCAATCCCGCTTCCCTGATCGAAGCGAGCTCCGGCAATGAATTTTCCGGCAGCGGGAAAACAACCCGATCGGAAGATTTGGTCGCCACCTTGACCACCCAGGTGGTCGAGGTCTATCCCAACGGGAATCTGAAAATACGGGGCGGCAAATCGGTGACCGTCAACAATGAAAACCAGATCATCTATCTCACTGGTATTGTCCGGCTCTACGACGTGACCGCCAGCAACACCGTGGATTCCGGCAACATTCTTAACGCGCAGATCTCCTATACCGGCAAGGGTTCCATTTCCGACAACCAGAAACCCGGCTGGCTGATGCGCATTTTTGACCACACCTGGCCTTTTTAGAGACTGCACGGAGCGTCACGCATGAAACCTCAATTCTGCTTCACCGGTCTTGTTCTGCTGACGATGCTGCTTTGTATGGCAGCACCAGCTAAGGCCACCCGCATTAAAGACCTCGCCAACATCGAGGGCGTCCGCGATAATCAGTTGATGGGCTATGGCCTGGTCATCGGTCTCAATGGCACCGGTGATGACATTAAAAAATCCGTCTTCACGAAACAGGCTATCATCAACATTATCAAACGGATGGGTATGGCTCTGCCTGAAGAGGTCTTCAAGCAGATGAAAACCAACAATGTGGCGGCGGTGATGGTCACCTCCCAATTGCCGCCTTTTGCCCGTCCGGGATCACCCATTGATATCCAGGTCTCATCGCTCGGCGATGCTTCCAGCCTTTCCGGCGGCACCCTGTTGATGACGCCACTGAAAGGACCAGACGGCAATACCTATGCCGTTGCCCAGGGACCTCTCGCGGTGGGCGGCATCTCCTTCGGCGGCAAGGCAGCCAAGGCCCAGAAGAATTTTACAACCTCCGGCCGCATCACTGGCGGGGCGATCGTCGAACGAGCCGTCAATTACGCCCTGCCCTCCTCCGGTAATATTCTCTTTCAGCTGCGAGAAACCGATTTCACCACCTCATCACGCATGGCCGATGCTATCAACAGCCATTTTGGGGCCGGTACGGCCAAATCCATTGACTCCCGAACCGTCAGCGCGGTCAAGCCGGTTGGCTTCCAAGGTGACATGGTCACCTTTATCTCTGATCTTGAGAGCATCGAAGTGGCACCGGATGGACCGGCCAAAATCGTAGTCAACGAACGCACCGGTACCATCGTCATGGGACAGGATGTCCGCATCTCAACGGTGGCGGTCTCGCACGGCAACTTGAACCTGGTCATTTCCGAAACGACTGAGGTCAGCCAACCCAATCCGCTGGCAGCCGGCACAACCGTCGCAACAACAAAAACAACCCTGAGTGCAGTCGAAGAGGAGGGGAACCTGGTGGTGCTTCCCATGGGAGTCAACCTCGGTGAAATTGCCCGGGCCCTCAATGCCATCGGCGCCACTCCGCGCGACCTGATCGCCATTTTCCAGGCAATCAAGGCAGCAGGGGCGCTTCAGGGTGAGCTGGTTATCCTCTGAGCAAACTATTTCCTGTTCACTCAACACCTCCGTTACCGGTGATCGCATGAAAACAAATCTTGATGCCAACCTTCTGGTCAACACAACCAAACAAACCCCAGACACCCAACGCGCTCAAAAGGACAAAGCGGCTCTGAAAAAATCCTGTGAGGATTTTGAGGCCATCTTCGTTCAATCCCTGTTCAAAGCCATGCGCAAAACCGTTCCCGAAAGTGGCCTCTTCGAAAAAAACACCTCCACAGAAACCTTTCAGGATATGCTCGACCAGGAAATCGCCTCGAAAATTTCCCGAAAACAAAGTGTCGGCCTGGCCGAACAGATGTATCGCCAGATGGAAAAGAACCTCACCTCCAAAAAATAATCTCCCTCTCACTTCTTTTTTCAAAAAAATCTTTTTTTTCTGTAAAGTTTTTCTCAGCCGCTACCGATACAGTATCAACAGGAAGAATATCACCTGTTGAAAGCGGGCCAGGATGGCCCAAAAACACTGCAGGGAGGCAGAAAAACAATGGTCGCAAACATCAGTCCCAACCAAACTCACAGCACGCTTCTCTCCTACCAGAGTTCCAGCCTGGAGGTGTCAACGGTGTCCAGCTCCGCTAAAAATGGAGTACAGACAACCACTTCCGACACGATTAGTCTGCGAAGCGAATCCACCACGGCCGTTACCTACTCCGGCAATTTGAAGCTCAGTGCCGGCGACGAAGCCAAATTTGGAATGTTGCGGAACTTGGTGGCCAACCTGCTGAAAGAACAAGGCGTCAACACCAAGATAGCTGTCGGCGATAATACAATCGACATCGCCGCCATCACCCCCACGGAAGCGCAAGATCTGGTGAGTGAGGACGGCTATTTTGGCGTAGAACAGACATCCGAGCGGATCTTTCAATTCGCCGTGGGCATAGCCGGCGGAGATCCTTCTCGCATCGATGCGATCAAAGAAGGAATCGACAAAGGGTTTGCCGAGGCAAAAAAAGCCTTCGGTGACTGGTTGCCCGATATATCCTACGATACCTACGATGCGGTGATGACAAAACTCGATGACTGGGTGGCGGAATCCAAGACTGTGGCCTGATATTTTTTCCTAAGGTGAACGAGATGACTGTAGAATTTTTTGGGGTACGAGGCATGGGACAGATAGGTGGTCTCAATAAAATTGGCCAGACTGGTGACGCGCAGAAAACCTCGAAGAGCGAAGGCAAGGAAGGTCTCTCTTTCTCTTCGGCTCTGCAAGGTGCAACCGCAACCCAGGCCACTGGCAAAACCGAAGACGCTGACCGCGCCGCCCGTGTGCAGGAACTGAAGGCACAGGTGAGCAGTGGCCAATACGAGCCGGATCTGAATAAGGTTGCTTCCAGTCTGCTGCGCTTCCTTGTTGAAGGTTGAGTCACATGGACCGTGAAACCGTTAAAGAATTACTCTTGCAGTTGCGCGAGGTCATCCGCGACGAACGCGAGCACGCCAAGGCTCTTGATCTTGCCGCCATGGTTGTTGACGTCAAACGCAAAGAAGCCATTCTTCGGGCACTCAATTCGGTGGAAACGCTGCACCCGGATGACCAGCAATTTGCCCGAGAGATTCGTCAGGAAAACCGGCGCAACGCCTTTCTCTTCCGCGCCACCCTGAATTGGATCCAGGACACCATGGAGTTCTTCGGACGCAAGACCGTACCGGTTACCTACAGCCAGCGAGGACTTTCGCAAAATACCACCATTAACGGACGCCTGCTCTCCGGCCGAATCTGACGAGCGCGTCCCTATCCTTCAGAGTTTCCTCGTGTTTCCGCCAATCACCTCAGTGTGATTGTTTCTTTGTGCCCTTCCCCCAGTTCCCCCAAAAGCCGCAAACGCCTCAAGTTTCTCGTCGCTGCAGCTAAACTCGATCCGTTGTTGTGCCGATAGTAACATAACGTAACAGTGTGTTACCGCAGCATGACCATGTTGCACCCGTAAGGACTATTCGCCCTCTTTCGGGACAGCCATCGGAACAACAGGAACAGAAAAGCACCCATGACGAGCCTGCTTAACGCTTTAAATTCCGGCAAAACCAGCCTGCTGACCAATCAAAAATCGATTGAGATCGTCGGTAACAATATTGCCAACGTCAACACCGAGGGCTATTCCCGGCAGCGCGCCGAACTGACCCAGATCCCGGCAGTCAATTTCGGCGATTTCTTCATCGGTCAGGGTGTGACGGTTTCCGACGTCAGCCGCGACTACAGCCTCTTTATCAGCCGCCAGCTGCAGAGCAAATCGATCGAATTCGGCGTGGAAACCGGCAAATCAGGATCTCTGAGCGAGATGGAACGGATCTTCAATGTTTCCGAGGATAATCTTGCCTCGCAGATCAACGATTTCTTTGATTCCTGGCAGGAACTGACCGCTAACCCCAGTGGTCAGGTGGAGCGGGATGTGGTTATGCAGCGGGGACAACTGCTGGGCGAAGCCTTCAGTAACATCACCAACGAACTCGATACGGTGGCGCAGAACATGAACACCGAGATCATTTCCGAAGTTGAAACCCTGAACGAAAAAATTGCTGAGGTCGCCAGACTCAACGACCGGATCAACCTGGTGGAAATTTCGGGACAAACAGCCAATTCCGCCCGCGACCAGCGTGACCTGATCATTAAAGATCTCTCCGAAACCCTCGGCGTTAAGACCTACACCGACAATCGCGGCATGCTCAATGTGCAGTTGCCAGGCGGCATGCCCCTGGTGCAGGGTAACATCGCTGCAACCATCACAAC
>JBBQCO010000120.1:0-9738 GCA_038318785.1 Desulfobulbales bacterium
ACTTATTTATATTCTTAAGAAAGGGGTGCTCAATTGGCGTTAGGATTAGAAGCAAGTTTGGGTGATACGGTACTGACCACCAAGCTCGATGCAGTCATCAATTGGGGGCGTGAGTACTCTCTGTGGCCGTTTGTCTATGGAACCGCCTGCTGTGCGATCGAATTCATGAGTGCAGCAGCAAGTCAGCACGATATTTCCCGTTGGGGAGCCGAGGTTGTGCGTTTTTCGCCCCGGCAGGCTGACCTGTTGCTGGTCTGTGGCACTATCAGTTACAAGCAAGCGCCGGTTCTCAAACAAATTTATGAACAAATGCCTGAACCCAAGTGGGTCGTGGCCATGGGTGCTTGTGCCAGTTCCGGTGGAATCTATGACAACTACTGCACTGTTCAGGGAATCGACACCATCATTCCGGTAGATGTCTATATCTCAGGGTGTCCTCCACGGCCGGAGGCGGTTTTGGATGCATTGATGAAGATTCAGGATCAGATCAGGGGCGAAAGTGTGCTCAATGATCGCCACAAAGACTTTAAAGGGATTTTTGACTGATATGAATACGACGGCACTTGAATTAATCCAGGCCGCGTTTCCGGATGTCCCCTGCACCGCCTCTGTCGATGCAGTGGTGCTCACGGTGCAGCCTGCGCAACTCGAAACAACGCTTGCCCGCCTGAAAAATGATCCGAGCCTCAATTTCGGATTACTCCTTGATGTGACTGCGGTCGACTACCTCGATTATCCGATCCAGCAAGAAGCGCGGTTTTTTGTTGTGTACACCATCCGTAACTGGCAACAGAATTTGCTGGTTCAGGTGCGGACCCCTGTTGCTGATCCTGAAGTTGGGATACCCTCTGCCACCCCCCTGTGGGATTCAGCCAATTGGGGCGAGCGTGAAGCGTTCGACCAATACGGCATTCATTTCCAGGGACATCCAGATCTCCGCCGAATCCTCAATCACTGGCAGTTTCAGGGGCATCCCCTGCGCAAGGATTATCCCATTGAGCAGGGGCAAATTTGCTTTGAGACCGACAGTCTGGAGAAGGAAATTAAGGATCGGCTGCAGGTGAAAGGTGTTGGCCAGACCCTCATGGAGGACATTAATACTGAAATAATGTACCTCAACTTGGGACCGTCGCATCCGGCCACCCACGGCGCCATCCGTATCCTCGCTGCCCTTGACGGCGAGACTATCCTCGCCAATGTCAATGAGATCGGCTATCTCCATCGCGGCTTTGAGAAAACTGCAGAGAACAGGACGTATAACCAAGTCATTCCGCTCACCGACCGGCTCAATTACTGTTCCGCCCTCATGAATAACATTGCCTACGCCAAGGCGGTTGAATCTTGGCTCGGCATTGAGATCACCGAGCGGGCCAAGTTTATGCGGGTCATCCTGTCCGAGTTCTTTCGCGTTCAAGATCATCTCGTTTGCATTGCCGCCAACCTGGTTGATATGGGTGGTTTGACCAACTACTGGTATTTATATAACGAGAAAGAAGCTTCCTACGATTTCATCAGCCGTCTAACCGGTGCCCGCCTGACGAGTTCCTTCACCCGAATCGGCGGTATGTACCGCGATTTTTACGAGGGCTGGGAAGCGGATATGGAAAACCACATCCGCGGCATAGAAAAAGGCGTCAGCGACTCTTTGAAATTGGTATTGAAGAATAGGATCGTCCACGACCGGACCCAGAATGTCTGCGTGATGCCGGCTGAACTTGCGCTTTCCTACGGGTTTACTGGACCCTGTCTGCGGGCCAGCGGAGTACCCTTTGATCTGCGCAAGGATAATCCATACTACAATTACGAAGCCTTTGACTTCACCATTCCGCTTGGATCAAAGGGCGATATCTATGACCGGATTATGATCCGCTTTGAGGAGATTTTCCAGAGCATTAGTATCATCCGGCAAGCGATGAAGATGATCCCCAAGGGACCGGTCACCATCAGTAATAATAATGTAACCCTGCCACCAAAGGCTGAAGTTTATCAGAACATCGAAGGGCTGGCCAGCCACTTCAAGCTGATCTTTGAGGGTGTCAAGGCCCCTGTCGGTGAATGGTACGACTCCTTTGAGGCGGCCAATGGTGAGTTGGGCTTTCATTTCATCTCCGATGGGTCAGGACGCCCCTATAAATGCAAAGTGCGGCCGCCATGCTTTTATATGATGAGTGGATTCCACGAAATGGTTGAAGGCGAGATGATTGCCGATGCCGTTATCAATCTCGGCAGCATCAACATTATTGGCGGAGAGTTGGACAGATGAGTGATCGATCACAGCTGATAGAGACGGGAAAACCGTTCACTTTTGATGCGCAGCGGGATGCGGAATTTGAGCGCCTGGTTAAACGGTATCCCACCCGGGAATCCTTGATCTTGCCCGCCCTCTGGCTCATTCAAGAGCAAGAGGGATGGATCAGCGCGGAAGCTATGGCTTATGCCGCCGATCGCATCGGAACGTACGCCAGCGCGGTGTATGAAGTAGCCACCTTCTACACCATGTACAATTTGCACCCCACCGGGAAATTTCATATCTGTGTTTGCCGGACACTCTCCTGTTATCTGCTTGGGAAGCAAGAGATTGTAGACTACATCCGACAAGAACTGGGAATTAAACCCGGAGAAGTCAGCGCGGATGGACAATATAGCCTGGAGGAGGTGGAATGCCTCGGACATTGCGGTACCGCTCCCGTGGTCCAGGTGAACGGAGAGTTCTACGAGAACATGAACGTTGATACACTCAAAGAACTCTTGGCCACGCTGAAATAAGGAGAGCGAACGCTATGCAAGTAAAAGTACTCAGTGCCAGGTTTGATATACCGGACGCCCACAAGATAGAAATTGCCAAGGAACATGGCGCCTATTCGACCCTGGAAAAGGTCTTCGCGATGCAACCCGAAGAGATTATCGAACTTGTCAAGGCAAGTGGGTTGCGTGGTCGTGGCGGTGCCGGATTCCCTACCGGCCTCAAATGGAGCTTTCTCCCGAAAAATATTGATAAGCCGATCTATCTAGCCGTCAATTCTGACGAATCGGAACCGGCTACCTTCAAGGATCGCTACATACTTGTCCGCGATCCTCATATGTTGATTGAAGGCATCATCATCTGCTGTTATGCGATTAAAAGCCATGCAGCCTATATTTACATTCGGGGTGAATATACCACCCAGGTCAAGGCATTGCAGGCGGCCATTGATGAGGCCTATGCTGCCGGCTATCTCGGTGAGACCATAGCCGGGAAGGATTTCAAACTCGATGTGACCGTTCACAGAGGTGCTGGTGCCTATGTCTGTGGCGAGGAAACAGCCCTGCTTGAATCCATCGAGGGCAGAAAAGGACAACCTCGGAGCAAACCACCGTTTCCTGCTGTCGAAGGTCTGTACGGGTGCCCGACTATCATCAACAATGTACAGAGTATCGGATCGTTGCCCTTTATTCTCGCTAACGGCCCGGATGCCTACAAAGCCTTTGGCACCGAAAAGAGTCCTGGCACCCATTTATTCGGGATATCGGGACTGGTGAAAAAACCAGGGATGTATGAGTTACCCTTGGGACTGCCTATCCTTGAGGTCATCGAAAAGGTGGCCGGCGGATTACGTGATGGGCGCAGCCTGAAAGGCGTTATTCCCGGTGGCAGTTCGACGCCGGTCCTGACGCCTGAAGAGGCCCAAACGGTAACGCTTGATTATGAGTCCATGGCTGCTCACAAAACCATGTTTGGTTCCGGTGGTATTGTTGTTTTGGATGATACCGTGGATATCGTGAAGCTGGTAGAAAACCTGATTCACTTCTATCATCACGAATCTTGCGGACAGTGCACTCCCTGCCGGGAAGGACTTGGCTGGATGCTTAAAATTGTCAAAAAGATTATCCGAGGTGAGGGAACAACAGCCGATATCGATCTCTTGACCGAATTGTGCGATAATATCGAAATGAAGACCGTATGCGTTCTTTCGGCAGCTTGTACCATGTCGACACGCAGTTACTTGAACAAATTCCGGCATGAATTCGAGGCGTATGTCACCAACGGCGCTTCGAGTCAGGCCGCGATGTAACAGGGATAAGGGTTACCATGGCTGAAAAGGTAAAACTGTTTGTTAATGGTCAAGAAGTCGAAGTTGAATCAGGTAAAAATCTGATCGACGCTATTGGCGCTGTCGGCATTGAAATTCCTCATCTTTGCTATCATCCTGCACTGGGCGCGGACGGCAACTGCCGTATGTGTCTCGTCGGCATAGAAGATGGCAGACCTCCCCTCGTCCCTGCGTGTAAAACCCGGGTGGCTGAAGGGATGAAGGTGCAGTTGGATACGGAAAAAATTACCAAAATCCAGCACGACGTCATGGAATTTGAGTTGATCAACCATCCGATCGACTGCCCTATTTGTGATCAGGCAGGTGAGTGTAAGCTGCAAGATTACTATATGAAGTACGACGGGCAAAAAAGCCGGATGACTGTCAAACCGGTGCTGAAGGCCAAAAAATTAGATTTTGGTTGCGGGGTTGTTCACGACCAGGAGCGTTGCATTCTTTGCGCCCGCTGCGTTCGCTTCACCCGCCTCATTACGAAGACCGGAGAATTAGGCATAGTTAATCGCACCGATGCCGCTCGGGTCAACATTTTCCCCGGTCGGCCGCTGGCCAACCGATATGCGCTGAATGTCGTCGACCTTTGTCCCGTCGGCGCTATGACCAGCAGAGACTTCCGCTTCAAGCAACGGTCTTGGTTCCTCACGAAAAGCCCAAGCATCTGTCATGGATGCAGTAAGGGGTGCAATATTTTTATCGATCACAATCGAGAAAAATATAAAGACGATATCATCTATCGATTCCGACCTCGGTTCAATGAAAAGGTGAACGGCTACTTCATGTGTGACGAAGGCCGGATGACCTATAAACTTGAAAATGAAAATCGCCTCAATGTCGCGCAGGTGGCCGGCAGGGATGCTGGCTTTAATGAAGCGGTGGAAACGGTTCGCCGGGCTGTGAGCCAGGCGCAAAAAACCGTAGTGTTAGTCTCCCCCAATGCTTCTCTTGAACAATTGTTTGCGGTGCAGCAGTTAGCCGTGGCCATGAATGCAACCCTCACCGGATACAGCGACGGTTTTATCAAGAAAGACGATGGCGATGATTTCCTCATCAAGGATGACAAATCCGCCAACCGTAAAGCCTTTGCTCTTCTGGGGATTGACAGTTCCAAGGCTGGTTTCGATGTTGCCATCAATGGCGCCGACCTCCTGATCAGTTTTCAAAACGATTTGAGTCGATCACTGAGCGAAGGAGAAATGACCAAAGTATTGGAAACGGTCAAGCTGATTTCTATTAGCAGTTCTCTTGACGCTATTACCTTGAAGGCCGCCGTTGCCCTACCGATCGCCTCGTATAGTGAGGATTCAGGCAGTATTATCAATGCAGACAATATCCTTCAAAGGTATGAGAAATCGGTTGTTAAAAACAATCCTGCCTTTGACCTGATTCATGTTGTTCATCTTTTGGGTGGTGATATGAAAAACAGTCAGGAGATTCGGACCGGTTTAAGCGCCGCAGTGGCTGCATTGAAGGATGTCGATTTGGAGCAGATCCCCGGCGAAGGATTAGCATTAACTGAAAACGAGGTCGCAAATGTCGCAGCTTGATATCCTATTACTTATTCTCAGAGTAGCATTTGCAGCGTTTGTACCGCTCTGCTTCATTGCCGTCTGTGTCTGGATTGAACGACGTGGGTGCGCATATATTCAAGATCGGTCGGGGCCTAACCGAGCCAATATTTTTGGATTTAGGGCAGGTGGTCTGGTTCAGAATCTCGCCGATGCGATTAAGCTCATCACGAAGGAAGATGTTATCCCCGGGCATATCAAACAAAAATTTTATTTTGTCCTTGCTCCGGTGATCGTATTTGTCATTGCTTTAGTTTCTTTTGCCGCTGTTCCTTTTGCAGATGCACTCGTCATCAACGGCAAACAGTATCTCATGCAGGGCATCCCGACGGATCTGGGAATCCTGTGGTTTTTGGCTCTGGCAGGATTCGGCGTATACGGCATAATCCTTGCCGGTTGGTCCTCCCACAATAAATACGGGGTATTAGGTGGCTTGCGAGCCGCAGCACAGGTCATCAGTTACGAGATCCCCATGGGGTTGGCAATAATCAGCGCTTTGGTCGTCTACGGGACCGTTAACTTAACGGAAATCGTCCAATTCCAGGGGCAGTTGCTGTTCGGCTTCATCCCCATGTGGGGCGTGGTTTTGCAACCCTTGGGAGCGATCATCTTTATTATCGCCGCCTTTGCCGAAACCAACCGTACGCCTTTTGATCTTGCCGAAGGTGAGAGCGAATTGGTTGCAGGCTTTCATGTTGAATACAGTTCCATGAAGTTCGGCATGTTTTTTATGGGGGAATATGTGGCCATGTTCACCTCCAGTGCTCTGATCGTCACCCTCTATTTCGGCGGGTTTCAGATCCCCTGGTTTGCTACTGAAACCCTGGTGAATTTTGCCCGCCCTGTGGCAGTGCTGCTCATGCTGCTCATGCCGGTGTTCGCTAAATTGTTCACCATGTGGATAGCGAAGAACAACAAAAGCCATTATGAGCGGATAGATGACCCCAGAGTCAGAGAGGCACAGGTTTATATCAAAGGTATATGGGGCTTGGTCGCCGCTTTGGAGATCGTCCTTTTTATCTATCTGATCACCGTTTCCGGTGGCGTCGCTGACCGGGTTCTGGTCACCATCTTACAAATTATTACCTTCCTGGTGAAGACGACCCTGATGTGTTTTGTCTATGTCTGGGTTCGCTGGACCTTACCTCGATTTCGTTATGATCAGCTGCAAAAATTGGGATGGCAGATCCTACTGCCCCTTTCGCTGCTGAACATTTTTGTCACGAGTGCAATCGTTGTCGCATTGGTTTAATAGGAGCTGGCATGAGTGGAAAAATCAGAATAATGGAGCGTAAAGGAAAAGACCTTTACGAACGGCTGTATCTTATTGAGGTCTTTAAGGGGATGGTAGTGACCTTCGGTCATTTCATTACCAATCTCCTTGATAACTCGAAACTGTATGTTCGACATTATCCCGAGCAACAGCCTGAAATTACAGCTCGTTGGAGAGGCCGCCATCGCTTGACCAAGCATGAAGACGGGACCATGAAATGTGTGGCCTGTTTCATGTGCCAGACCAACTGTCCCGCCAAGTGTATCATTATTGAGGCAGGAGAGCGGATCGACGGTAGAACTGAAAAAATGCCGGTCAGATTTGATATTGACCTGCTTGAATGCATTTATTGCGGATACTGTGTCGAGGCCTGTCCCATGGATGCTATTCGCATGGATACAGGAATATTTTCAGTCACCGGTAACGAGCGCGCATCCTTTGTCATTGGACTCGATGGGCTGCTCGCCACACAAGGTGCATTTACCGAAGAAGAGTATAAAAAAGGGGGCGCTTGATATCATGTTTGCCGACGGGCTATTTTTAGGATTTGCCGTTCTGGCCGTACTGGGTGCGGTCGGGCTGGTTCTGTTTCGACATCCGATGAACGGAGCGATGAGCTTTGTCGTGACGCTGATTTCTTTGGCTGGATTATACGCGCTGCTCTCTGCCAAACTGATTTTTGCCCTGCAGTTGATAGTTTACGCAGGGGCGATCATGTCGCTCATCGTTTTTATCATCATGTTTTTAAACATCCAACCAGATGATTTGCCCAAAGAGGAAACCAAACTGCTGTATATTCTTGGTGGAGGTATTGTCGTACTCCCCATCGGTCTTTTCCTGGCTAAAATTGTCAAGAGCCTGCCGAATTGTTCGACCGAGATTATCGGCAACAATTTTGGCGGAGTCAAGGAGGTCGGATTGATCCTCTTTAAAGATTGGCTGGTGCCATTCGAAATCGTCTCGATCCTGCTTTTGGTTTCACTCGTTGGAGCTGTTATCCTCGCTGGAAAAAGGGGGACCGTTAAATGATTCACAGCTATCTTTATCTCAGCATTATCCTTTTTTGCCTTGGAATTGTTGGTGTTATTTCGAGAAGGAATGTTTTTACAGTCTTTATGTCCATTGAATTGATGTTGAATGCTGCTAATCTCGTTTTTGTCGCGTTCTCCAGAGTTCATGAAAGCATGGATGGGCATGTTCTTGCAATGATGGTTATGGCAGTTGCCGCGGCAGAAGCTGCTTTGGCACTGGCCGTCGTGATTTTACTGCACAAACATAAGGGCAAACTCGACACCAACGTGTTTAGTCTGCTGAAAGGGTGATTCCATGGAACAAAGTGTAAATTATTTGGGTCTGATTCCGCTTTTTCCATTGATGGGAGCGGTTCTTATCGGCCTCCTTCATGTCTTTACCTGCAACAGGACCAAGCTTCCTGAGAAAGTGTACGGGATACTCGCATGCATTGGACCGGTTATATCCTTTGTCATGGCGCTGAAGGTTTTTGTTGCTCTAAAAGCCTTGCCTGCAGATTCCCGATTTTTGAGTCATAAAGCCTTTACATGGTTTAGCGTCGGCGACCTCCATATAGATATGGGGTTCCTTGCCGATCCTCTCAGTTGTTTGATGTTACTGTTTGTCACCTTCATTGGTTCGCTCATCCACATCTACTCAATAGGGTATATGGGCGGCGATAAGAACTACGGCAAATTTTTTGCCTATATGAATCTCTTTCTCGGCAGCATGCTGGTACTGGTCCTCGGAGACAGTCCAGTTGTTATGTTTGTCGGTTGGGAAGGTGTAGGCCTTTGTTCGTACCTGCTGATCAGTTTTTACAGCGATGATACCAGTAATGTACTGGCCGGTAATAAAGCTTTTATTGTCAATCGTATTGGTGATCTCGGCTTTGTTCTGGGCATGGCCTTCCTCTTTTGGGGAATTGGTGCCCAAGGGTTCGATTACCTTTCGCTTAAAGCAAATGTCCAACATCTTGAACCGGCCATCGCTTTGACGGTCTGTTTGCTCCTTTTTGTTGGCGCTACCGGCAAATCAGCACAAATTCCACTCTATGTGTGGTTGCCTGATGCCATGGCCGGTCCCACACCTGTTTCAGCTCTCATCCATGCCGCCACCATGGTCACCGCCGGTGTCTATATGGTGGCACGCTTCAGTTTTCTTTATGCGGGTGTTGAACTGGCTGGCAACATTGTCGCTTGGGTCGGGATCCTCACAGCTTTACTGGCTGCCATCTTCGGTATGTTTCAGGAAGATATCAAAAAAATCCTGGCCTATTCAACCGTCAGTCAGTTGGGCTACATGGTTTACGCAGTGGGGGCGGGCGGCATTTTCGCCAGTCAATATCACTTGATGAGCCATTCGGTCTTCAAGGCGCTCTTGTTCCTCTCCGCGGGCGCGGTGATCCATTCGGTCGGCACGCGCGACATGCGCCAAATGGGCGGGCTGGGCAAACGCATGCCGCTGGTGCGGCTGGTCTTCGTGGTTGGCGCACTGGCGCTGGCGGGGCTGCCCATCCTCAACGGTTTCTGGAGCAAGGAACTGGTGCTGGAAGTGGGCTTGCGCGGCGGTCCCACCTGGATGTGGGTGGTCATGCTCATCAGCGCGGGCTTGACGGCGCTCTACACCTTCCGCTGTGTCTATCTCGTATTCTACGGCGCGGAGCGCAGTCAACTGCACGTACATCCCTCCGGAATGGCGATGAAGACGGCGCTGGTTCCCCTGGCGATTGCCACCTGTCTCACCTGGCTGCTGGCGGGACCCTTCAGTCACCTGCTGGAAGAGACGCTGCCATTGCATG
>JBBQCO010000121.1:0-9711 GCA_038318785.1 Desulfobulbales bacterium
TGGAAGGGTTGGCGCAGACTCCCTGGTTCGATATCGGCGGGTTTGATTGTCACCGTCTGTCCCGCACTCGCCTGGTCAACCTTTCTGCCCTTGACCTCCAGCGTACGCAGGGTAAAGCTCTTGCGATCGCCGGTCCGCTCCTCGTACAAGCGCAGCCGGTCGCCCAGCTTGACGGCTGACTGCAGCGTAACCTGCAAGGAAACCGCCCGCACTGCCCGAGGTCCTTTGGTCTCCTCCAACCGGATCACCTTGCCGATGACCTCGCCGGTGCTACCGGAGAGCCGGGGTATAATCAGCTGGCCCTCCCTCCCGGTAATGAAAAAACCAGATGACCGCTTCCGTCCCATGGCTGCGTCAAGGTGTCGATGGGCCTCTTCGAGCATTCCCGCCCGCTGTTCGGGAGCCGCATCGAGCGCCTCCAGGGCCAGGCGATAGGCACAAACCGTATTGCGAACATAGGCCACCGATTTGAGTCGCCCTTCGATCTTTAGGCTGACCACCCCGGCCACCCGTGCCTCGGCCAGATAATCGATGCCGCTGAGATCATTCATGGAAAACTGATACCCGCTGCCCTTGCCGCTCTGACCACCAACAGTGCGCTTGCCCGAGGGCAGCCACTCATAGCGGCGGCGACAGGGTTGGACACACTGTCCGCGCAGGCTCGATTTACCGCCATGCAGACTGGAGAAGCGGCAAAGACCGGAATAACTAAAGCACATAGCCCCGTGGATAAAAATCTCCAGTGCCACATCGCTGCGCTGATGAATGGTCTGAATCTCCTCCAGGCTGAGTTCGCGGGCAAGAACAATGCGCTCAAAACCCAGCCCCTTGAGGTAGTCAGCCGCCATCGAATTGTTCACGGTCATCAGGGTCGAGGCGTGCACCTTCAATTCCGGAAAAAACCGGCGCACCAGATAGAGTATCCCCAGATCCTGAATGATCAAGGCATCAGGCCCGATTCGAGCCAGCCTGAGCAGCGTCTCCAGAGCGAGGCGCACCTCGTCCTCCTTCATGAGGCTGTTCATGGCCACATACAGTTTTTTTCCCTTAGCATGAGCATGGCCGGTCATGGCCGCGATCTCGTTAAAGCTGAAGTCCCGCGCCAGCGCTCGCGCATTCAGACCGGGTGCGCCGATGTAGACAGCATCGGCCCCTTCAGCCAGAGCGGCCTCAAAGGCCGGCAAGGTGCCGGCTGGCGCCAGCAGTTCCATGGGCGAACGAAGGGGGGGTAACGTTTCGACGATTGTCATTGATGCTTGTTCAGAACAAAAACCTTAAGGATGGGGCGCCTGGAAAAACTCCGCTCCAGAACAGCGCCGCAAGGGTGTTGGGGGTGAACCTACTCGGTGGGTAGAGAGAGGGCTAAGGGGTAATCCATGGGCGGTAGAGGCAGAATAAAATAAAAATTATTGCCCTCAGGGGTCGGGTCATAGCCAACGCTGCCGCCATGCATTTCAACAACCAACCGGATAAACGACAATCCATGACCGGTTCCGGGGACGTTCAAGCTGTCATCACCGCGCATACCTTCCTGGAAAAGTTTCACACCCTGCTCCACCGACATGCTGGGACCGGTTGTAAACACATTGAATTTAATTCCCTTTTTCCCTGGACACGGAAAATTATCGACAATTTCCCGGCCATAAGCCATGGCCTTGCGCGGTCTGCCCTGATGGTCGATGATTTCCCGGGTGTACTTAGCAGCATTGGAAAAGAGGTTGGCATAGACCTGGGCCAGCAGGCCGATGTCAACCAGAATCGGAAACTCTTCCTCATGCATATTCTGCGGCCGGTCGATGGTGACATTGGCCGCTTTCAACCGGCTGATATAATGCTCCAACTGGGGGATGATCACTTCTTTCTCGACAAAACAACGTTTGGGATGGAGCACCAGGTGGCCACGCTCAAAATGTTCCCGCCGAAACAAACTCTCGATAAAGAGACTCATATTGGCGTGATGCTTAACGATTTCCTGATAATATTTAAACAAGTCGTCTTGCAGGGTCTGCAATTTACCAAAACATTGCTCGCACCGCCCGGAAGGCAACTCTGCCCCCTGTGTTACGTTCATTTCCCGTTTCAATTCATCAACCAGATTGATTTTCTTTTTGAGTTGATTGAAAAGATGCCGAAAATACATATTGGGTACAATAATGTTGTGCTCGATATCGATCACCAGGGTGTTGATAAACTTCAGGCGATCGATGTTCTGCCGGGCAATCAACCTGTTGTCGAGATTGTATCCGATCCGGTTGGCGTATTTAAAAAAGAAAAATTTATCGGCTTCGGTCAGCCCTTCCTTCCGCCTGACCTCAAACATCCCCAAGGTCCGGCCGCCGCCGCATAATCCACATAAATCATCCCACAACTTGACCTGCCGCTCCGGGTGGCGGTCACCGTTCTCCTTCTGGTCATAAGGCTGTTTGCTGAAAACGGGGATAACGTACGACCCGGCCAACTCATAAGGTGCCTCATGCATCTGGATCGGGTAAACGGCAGATTTCGGTTCCGGCAACACTCCCTGCTCGCTGGAACAGACCAGTTGCAATTCGTGATTCTGCCCCTGGCAGAGGTACAGGGCGCTAGAGACGCCGACCAGGGCAAGAGGCACGGAAACACAGATCCGGTAAAAATCGTCCAGGGAATCGTATTCTTGGGCGAGCTCGAAAAACGCTTTGAGGAAATCATTCCGTCCCTGGGAGAAGTTATACTGTTCATAACTCTCCGCCTTCTCGCGGATGCGCTGACAAACCGCTTCCAGGTCGGAAGGAATGGGAGGAGTGGCCGTTTGCTCATTCATGGGCTGAAAAGTATTCAGGATTTGGAATTATCGGTCGCGTTGATCACAAGCTTTCAGGCTCATCGCTGGGAAAGGATCACCGCATCGCGGGCATTCTTCTCAGCGAGCAGAACATCCACCCGTTCATGGGGGGCCACGCCAACGGTCATGCCGATGTAATCGGGCTGAATCGGCAGTTCCCGCCCACCGCGGTCGATCAACACCGCCAATTGGATTGACAGGGGCCGACCGTAATCCATGATCGCATCCATGGCGGCGCGAATGGTCCGGCCGGTAAAGATCACATCATCCACCAGGATGACCCGTTTATCTTCCAGGAGAAAACCAATATCCGATTTGCGGACGATCGGGTTCTGGGAAATGAGACTCCAATCGTCCCGGTACAGGGTGATGTCCAGGTTACCCGCAGGCAGGGTCACCTCTTCCCGCTCCTCGATTTGCCGCTTGATCCGCTGTGCCAGAAAAACGCCGCCGGTATGGATGCCGATGATCGAAAGATCGGCCACACCGTGGTTGCGTTCGACAATCTCCAGACTGATTCGATCCAGGCTGCGCTCGATGTCCCTGCCCATCATAATGGTCCGTGCCGTCATATCTTCACCCTGTTCCAGAAATAGTCGACGCCCTGTGCATCCACCAGGTTGATCGCCTCGGGAAACACCTCGCATTCCACCGCAAACACCCTGGCGGCGATATCATCCGGGGTGTCGCTGTCCTCCAGAACCACGCATCGCTGAAGGACGATCGGCCCCTGATCGTAAGACTCGTCGGCAAAATGGACGGTGCAGCCGCTCACCGTACAGCCCCTTGCCTTCACCGCCTCATGGACATGATGCCCATAGTAGCCCGCACCGCAAAAGGAGGGGATGAGGGCGGGGTGGATGTTGAGCACCGAGCGGCTCAATGTTTTGGGAGGCGTGTAGAGCTTCAGATACCCGGCCAGGGCAATGAGATCAACATCGTAGCCAGCCAATATCCTGTTGATTTCGTCGTTGTTTCTCGCGTAGAAGGCGGGATAACCATACCGCTCGGCCTTTTCCAAGCCCAACACGCCGGATACGTTGGAGATCACCACCTGTATTTCAGCCTGCAGGGTGCCGGCACCGATTCGTTCATGAAAATTATCGAGCGTCCTGCCGCTGCCCGAAAGCAGTACCGCCATCTTACGCATGATCATCGGCTCCAGAAAAATAGGGGTCGACCGCCGGATCGACGGTGCGCAGCCACTGGGCGATGGCGGTGTCGTAGGTGGAAGTCAGCTCGAACACCTTGCGAGCGAGACGAAAGCGGGTGGCCAGGGTGGTATTGCCTTGCGCCTGCAACTCGGAGAGCACCTGGGGATAATCGGTCGGATCAATGATCACAGTGACATCCTGGAAATTTTTGGCCGAGGCGCGCAGCAGGGTCGGCCCGCCGATATCGATATTCTCAATGGCATCCGCCAGGGTACAGCCGGGGTCCGACACGGTTTGGGCAAAGGCGTAGAGATTGACGGCGACAATATCGATGGGTTTGATGCCGTGCTGCCGGCATTGTCCTTGGTGATCAGCATTCTCGCGTTGATTGAGGATACCGCCGTGAACCAGGGGGTGCAGGGTTTTGACCCGACCGTCGAGCATCTCGGGAAAACCGGTAAACTCCGACACATCCGTCACCTTAAGGCCGCTGGCGCGCAACTTCTGGGCCGTACCGCCCGTGGAGAGGATTTCGATTCCCATGGCGGCAAGCGCTCCGGCAAAACCCTCACACCCCGATTTATCAGTCAGGCTGATCAGCGCCCGTTCCACTCGTCTCATCATCTTCCCCTTTTCACCTTATTCTTTTTTTAAAAATTGACGGATCTTCCGCCGGTCATGCTTATCCGGCCGACGATCGGGTTGGCTGCCCTGCAGGTTCAAGGCCTTTCGTTCGGCTTGCACCTGGTCCCGCTTGGCCTGCGAGGCTTCGGTTTCCTCATACAAGGTGCGAGCGACCGTCGCCGGGCCACGGTGTTCACTTAATGCCAGGATCCGGACTGTGTACTCGAAAAATCCCTGTCGGATCTCGAGCATGTCGCCCACCTGCACCACCCTCGCCGGCTTGACCTTGTTACCGTTGAGCGCCACATGGCCACCGCTTGCCGCCTGAGCCGCCAAAGAGCGGGTTTTGAAAAATCGGGCAGCCCAGAGCCATTTGTCAATCCGCACATTTTCCATATTCGACATTTACGGCCCTTGTTATCGTGTCAAAATACCACAATTCTCCTGATCGATCAAACAAAGTTAGAGAAGCACGGATACACCTCTATGCGACCAGAGCATCCTGCCTGGCTCACCGGCCTCCCACTCTCAAGGGTATTGCCGATCCCGGTGAAATCGGGTAAGGGGCACTCTCACCCTCTTCGAGATCTGCCCATGTCGCTCCAATCCGTCGGTATCAACAACTTCACCTGCCCCGTCCGCATTCCTGAAAAAGGGGGCGGCGTCCAGCAAACCGTGGCCACAATCAATCTGCTGGCGCAGATGCCCTTGGATCGGCTCGAATCCTGTGTCAGCATTATGACCGGGCTGCTGGCACAATTCCTGCCGGACATCCATTCCGGCATCTTTCCCGCCCTGCTGACCAGGGTGCGCGAGCAATTGCAGGCCGACGAGGCCCGGCTGGAGATGCGTTTCCCTTACTTCATCGCCAAAAAAGCGCCGGTCACCGGCACAACCAGCTTGATGGAATACCAGTGCGCCTTTAACGCCTCCTCGGAAACGAGCGGTGAGCCGCTCTTGACGGTGGTGGTCCCAGTCACCACGCTCTGCCCTTGCTCAAAAGAAATCAGCGAGACCGGCGCCCATAACCAACGGGCCGAGATCACCCTGACAGTCCGGTCGCTGGCCCTGATCTGGCTGGAGGACCTGATCGCCATGACCGAGACCTGCGGTTCCTCCGAGGTCTATGCCCTGCTCAAACGGCCCGACGAAAAATATGTGACCGAGCGAGCTTACGCTCAGCCGATGTTTGTCGAGGACGTGGCCCGCAAGGTAGCCCAAAAGGCCATGCTCCATCCCGATATTGCCTGGTTCTCGGTGGGGGTCGAAAGCTTTGAATCCATCCATAACCACAGCGCCTACGCCTTTGTTGACAGCCGCGACCTGGAGCCGCAACCTGTCAAAAAAATCCGGGACTGACAGGCCGGGTCAGGAACGATTTCCCAGACCTCCGAGGCAGAGATACTTCAATTCCAAATATTCCTCGATGCCGTATTTCGATCCTTCCCGACCGATCCCCGACTCCTTGATGCCACCAAACGGTGCCGCCTCGGACGACATCCTGCCGGTATTGATGCCCACCATGCCATATTCCAGGGCCTCGGCCGTCCGCCAGATGCGGCCAATATCCCGGCTGTAGAAATAGGCAGCCAGTCCATAGGGGGTGGCGTTGGCCAGGGTTACGGCCTGGCTCTCATCCTTGAAGGCAAAAAGCGGGGCCACCGGGCCAAAAGTCTCCTCCTTGGCGATCAGCATGTCCGGGGTGGCGCCGAGGAGCACTGTGGGTTCAAAGAAAAAACCGGCGGAGTCCAACCGCTTGCCGCCGCAGACGATGCGGGCACCCTTGGCCACGGCATCGTTGATCTGCTCCTCAATTTTCATAACAGCATGAAGATCGATCAACGGCCCCTGCTGCACCCCCTCCTCAAAACCATTACCGACCCTGAGCTGCTGCACCGCGGCAACCAGCTTAACGGCAAATTGCTCGTACACCTCTTCTTGAACAAAAAATCGATTGGCACAGACACAGGTCTGCCCCGAATTACGATATTTTGAGGCTATTGCCCCGCGAACCGCCTCATCGAGATCGGCATCGGCAAAGACGATAAAGGGGGCATGGCCACCGAGTTCCAGCGAAATTTTTTTCACCGTGCCGGCACAGTCGCGCATCAGAATCTTCCCCACCTCGGTTGAACCGGTGAAACTGAGCTTGCGCACCAGAGGATTGGCGGTCATCTCCGCACCGATCTCCGCTGCAGGCCCGGTGACCACATTAAAGACGCCGGGCGGGATCCCGGCCTCATCGGCCAGGGCGGCCAGGGCCAGTGCGGAAAACGGGGTTTGACTCGCCGGCTTGACCACCACCGGACAGCCAGCGGCCAGGGCGGGAGCGGCCTTGCGGGCGATCATCGAGGAAGGGAAATTCCAGGGGGTGATGGCGGCACAGACCCCCACCGGCTCCTTGAGCACAATGATTCGCTTGCCCTTTTGTCCCATGGGAATAGTGTCGCCGTATACCCGCTTGGCTTCCTCGGCATACCATTCAATATAACCGGCGCCATACAAGACCTCTTCCTTGGCTTCAGTCAGCGGCTTTCCCTGTTCCATGGTCATGATGATCGCCAGATCCTGATGGTGGGCAACCAGCAAGTCATACCAGCGCCGCAGCAGCCGAGCCCGTTCTTTGGCGGTCAAGGCTCGCCAAGCCGGCCAGGCACGATGAGCGGCCTGGATAACGGCTGCGATCTCCTTGCTGCCCAAAGCCGGAACCGAGCCGATGGGCGTGCCGCTCGAAGGATCGGTAACCGTGATCCGCCTGCCGTCCGCACTTTCCATCCATTTGCCGTCCGCATAACATTGGGAGCGCAACAGCTCTTGACGACGTAGTTTCATTGCCCCCTCTCCACGAGTGCACCTCAAAGAAAAACAGGCAGCGTGTCGGGAAAAGACCGTTGCTGCCTGCCGGCTTGAAAATAATTTTATGTCGAATCTCGTCTATGGTATTGTAACTAAAAGGCAGTCATCATACACTACAGTACCTCTTTTTTCATCTCCGATAACAGACGCTCAGCAAAAGACTTGGCCCATATGAACGTTGAACACCGCAGATCCGAACGCATCGCTGATTTTCTCCCCCTGGAGGTCCATGTAGTGGACCAAAAGGACGACCAGATCCTCGCCGGTCCTTTTTCCGGGAGGATCATCGATATATCGGCCCACGGCGCCTGCCTCCTCATGACCCAGATCATGCACAACGATTTTCACGTCTTCTACTCAACCCGCGACACAGACAATGCCGTGCTCCGGTTGACGATCGATCACCCTCCGGACATCAACCTGTGCACCCTCAACGCCCTGCCCGTTTGGATGGATGTATTCCGGCAGCAGGAAATCAGGGCCTTCAAAATGGGGGTGGAATTCACAGAGGATCCGGAGAAAAACCAGATGCGGGAGATGCAGGCGACTCTTCGCAACAATCAGGAACAAAGGGGCAATTGGTGGCAGAGACACTGCCGGATATTGGAAAAGAAGGGATAACCCCATCCCCGAGGCCCTTCTTTACTCCTGCTGCTTTTTTTCTCCAACGAGGCAGAAGGTCCGGGTCTTTTTTTCAACGCCTCGAAGCTGTATTTCGCCCAACTCTTCCACTTCAAACCGACCGGCTATCTCACGGCACACCGCATCGGTGGCGTAAATCCGGCAGTCGGAGGCCTCCGCCGCCAACCGTTGGGCGATATTGACCTCGTTGCCGATCACCGTATAATCCAGCCGCCGGGTCGAACCGATATTGCCGAGAAAAACCGTGCCGCTGGTTACGGCAATGCCCAGATCGACCTTTTGAAAATCCTCACTCCGAAGCATCCACTGTTCGCGAAGGACCGCAAACCTCGCCTTGATCGCCACGGCGGCATGTGCAGCTGCCAGACTCGGCTCATCCAATTTGACCGGCGCCCCGAAAACTGCAAGCACCGCATCGCCCATGAATTTGTCGACCGTCCCCCGGTACTGGAAAACCTCTTCAGTGAAAAACTGGAAAAATTCGTTAAGAAACGAGCGAAGCGATTGCAGATCGATGTGTTGAACCAGACGCGTAAAATTCCTGATATCGGCAAACAACACCGTCACTTGCTTGATTTCTCCCAGGCCCATCAGATCCGAATTCTGTGCCAGAAGCAGTTCGGCCACTTCGGGGGCCACATATTGCTCAAACAGGGTCCGCATGCGCGTCGTTTCCGTCAACTGGTGGCGAGCACGCAGGTTTTCCAGGGCAATGGTGGCCTGACTGCAGAGGATGCTCAGCATCTCGTTATCCGCCTCGGAAAAACGTTCATCGGTCTTTTTTTGGCTGATGTTGAGTACGCCAAGGATCCGCTCGCGAATCTTCAGAGGAAAGGAAATGGCGGAAACGATGTCTGGTTGTTGCAGTAGAGGCGAGAAGATGGATGTGGCCTGATCTTCTTTATTGAGGAGAACCGGCTTTCCTTGCTGATAGACCCAACCGGCAATCTGGTCGCCCGGCTGAAGCCTGATCGATTGCACCAGGGCGGCATCCATGCCGCGTGAAGCGGCGATGCGGAGGCAGTTTTCCTTTGGATCATACAACATTACCGAGATGTGACTTGCGCCGGTCTGCCGGTCGACCGCATCAAGCAGCAGATCATGAATTTCCTGCTCGGTGGACGCCGCCACAAACTGCTCGCCCAGACTGTACAGGGGGATCAGGGTCCGCAACCGGGTATTTTCCTGCTGCAACCTGTATCGCTCCAGCGCCTGATTAACCACGCGGGTGACGTGCATCGGATTGACCGGCAACTCGACCAAACCGGAAAAACCCGCCTCCAGTGCCCCATGCAGGAGTGCCGTGTCAACCGCGGCTGAAAACAAAATACCGGCAAGTCCCGGCTGGACAGCACCCAGATCGGCAAAAATCCGGCGTCCATCAACACGGGGAGGATCATCCACGAGCAACGCCAGGCACAACTCCTGATCGCGGCAAATCGCCTTGAGCTCCTCTTCCTCCCGGCAACGGATCATCTGCAGCCAAGGGAGTACCGAGACAATCGCTTCGGCCTGGAGGTCGTCGGGGGTATAGAGAACAACAACAGTGTGCATTCCAGCTCTCATGTGGGTGAATTCCATCTTTTTTATTGTTTCATGGTACCATTATGGAGG
>JBBQCO010000122.1:0-9618 GCA_038318785.1 Desulfobulbales bacterium
ATAGTTGTTGGTGAAAGTATTCAGATGTCGCAAGGTGAGGCA
Source organism: Desulfobulbales bacterium (assembly GCA_038318785.1). GTDB lineage: Bacteria > Desulfobacterota > Desulfobulbia > Desulfobulbales > Desulfobulbaceae > Desulfobulbus. The sequence continues at coordinate 43 of JBBQCO010000122.1, forward strand.
TTTTCCAGTTCTTCGCAGGATATGGGAGCCCACATCCTCGGCGCGGCAATCGGAGCAGTAACGACGGATTCTTTTGCCCTGACACCGGTGATCAAACGGGACAAGGCCGGCGAATCGTTTGCCGGCCTTGCTCTGCACAAAAACTTCTAACACGATTGCCGGTCTGAGCTGAACTCTATTTACAAATAAGTATGTTGTGTAAAAAGATTGAAGGCCGTCTGATAATAGGCGGCAGCAAGATCGGCGACTGCGTTGTCGTCGGCAATCTCCTCAAGACGATCTTCACCGAGACGACACTTGTAACTGTGGAGCCTGTTGTTTAGTCCAAGAACGGCCAGTTTGCCGTCCTGATAGAGGGCGACATCGTGGTTATGATTAAAAAGCAGGACCCTGGACTGTCCGTTTGCGGCAAACACATTTTGGCCAAAGAAAGGCGCTTGATAGGGAAGTCCCAATAACCCTAGGACCGTCGGTGCAATATCGATCTGACTGATGGGGCTGGCAACTTGTTGGGGTTGGACATGCCCAGGGGACATAATTAAGAGCGGAATTTCGTAACTTTGCAGTGGAATCCGTTCACTGCCGTAGACTCTGGCCCCGTGATCGGCAACAACGACGAACAGGGTGTTTTTGTACCACGAAGCGTCCTTGCTCTTGGCAAAAAATTCCCCCAGAGCATGATCGGCGTACCGGACGCCGTCCATACGGTTACCGCCATGCGGTCTCACACCGTCGATGCCCACAGGAAAAGTGTACGGCGAGTGATTGGAGGTGGTCATGATAATGGAGAAGAACGGCGCGCCGCTCGCCTCCCGCTGATCAAAATAGGTGCGGGCATGATCAAAAAGATCTTGATCCGATACGCCCCAAATGTTGGTGAACCGGGGATTTTCGATATCCAATCGGTCACTGACCGCATAGCCGTTGCCGGCGTAGAATGTTTTCATGTTATCAAACTGACTGAATCCGCCGTAGAGAAAGCTGGTGTGATAGCCATTTTCCTGCATGACTTTTCCCCAGGTCGCGATGTGATCGTTTCCCGGTCTCTTCACGATGGATTCGCTGGGGATGGGTGGAAACGAGGCGGTGATCGCTTCAAGTCCGCGCACCGTTCGTGTGCCGGTGGCGTAAGCCTTGCTGAAGAACACCCCTTGTTTAGTTAAGTTATCTAATTCCGGGGTCAACCGGGCGGCTGAGGCGGCCATCGCCGCATCAATATCAAGCCCTTGACCGCAGGCGTCAACCTGCTCGCAACCCATCGATTCCTCAACAATCACTACCACATTCAATTTCCCCATCCCCTGATTTGACCCAACACTCACACGATTAATGTCGGAGGGGTTAGAGAACGACCTGCTAGTGTCTGATGCCAGTTCTTTTCTTAAAAGGTTAGAGAGGGCCTGCGGCTCGCCGGTTCGATAAAAGGAATTGTAGTCAAGATGGTTGGTACGCAATGCTTCAAAAAAACTACTGATTCCGTCCGCGGTTATTTCATTGATGACCCGGTTTTTTGAAAAATCAAGGCTGTGAGTTGAAAAAATCGAAAGACAAAGGACGATGATCACCACATGCGCCATGAGCCATCGGCTCCTTTTTGATAAGGATTGAGGAGGAGCGCAAGTCTTCGTCATTTTGTTCCAGCAGATGCCCAGCATGATACTAGCGTAGACGGCTACAATAAAAAAAATAGGAATAATATGGTATGACTCGATTATATTTCCAAAAACTTCGTGAGGATAAATAAGATAATCAACCGCTACCAAATTAAACCTCGAACTGAATTCCTTAAAAAAATAATACTGAATTACCGCCAGGTACAGAATGGTGAAAAAACCTGTCCAGGCAATGAGGGCGGTCAATATCCGTCCAGGTAAGGATCGATGGATTTTGCAGGGAACTAGAAAAAGATACAACGAGAGCGGCATGAAAAGAAAACAGAGGGTGACGAGATCGTTCATCACCCCAAAGCTGACAATTGGCAGGAGGATAAACGCCGAGGCACCTGAAGGCGTTCCGAAGACAAAGAAAAGAACAAGCCGCAGCAAGAAGGAAACACCGAGGTAAAAAAGACCGAGAATCAAAAGAATCGAAATTGGCGCATGAGAAAAAAAAGATCTGAAAAAGTCTATCCTGTCGTGAAAGGGCGAAGCTGATCTCTTGGAACGCAATATTTCAGGAAATAATGGGCGGGTGGCAAGCATCGGTCTCTCCATGGGGAAGGTTGAGTGTTGAGCTTACTTACCCCACTCCCCATGAAGAAATGATGAACGTGGTGCGGATGTCCGCCTTGGCGAGATCTTTTTTTTCATGGGCGGCACAATATTTTATCCTTTCCTATTCCTGCCCAGCGTGCGACTGGCACCGGCACGACAGTTCTTCAGAAAAAGAGCACTTGGTCATCTGTCCGGATAGAAAAAAGGGATACATCACATTTCCATCCAAACGGCTCGTTCACCATGCCTGCATCAAGAAACGCTCTGCCACAAGAGAGAAACTCCAAAAAGACCACGATGAAAGCAGCGACCTTCCCTTTTTCCTCCTTGGCCAAGCCACTGGCAACATTTCGTGACAAACGAAACATCTTGCCCCTTTTCCACGACAAAACAGCAGAACGCTTGACTATCTCGCCATAATAATTTCGTCATTTTAAGGCGATAATCAGACATAGATCAGTTTCTCCTTGTTCATTGGAAATAAAAACCACCAAGGGAGGTGAACATCATGTCGACTATCTCCTCAACAAGTGCCGGGACGGTCACCTTGGCGGGACTGGCCAGCGGGGTCGATACCGATTCCATTGTCGATTCGCTCATGGAAATCGAGAGCGCCCCCATCACGACGATGGAGAGCAAGCAGACCTATCTTGAGGCCAAAAAGGACACTTATGAGGAGTTCAACACCCTTCTCGATGGTTTTAAACTTCGGTCACAGGGCTCAAAGATGATCTCCTGGTCAAACCGATCAATCACCTGCTGATGCTGGCACGGATTCGTGCCCTGCTCCGCCGGAGCGACCAACGGATAACTCCGGCCAACCTCCTCTTTAACGGTCTGGAAATCAACAGCGGTCTCCGGCGGGCCTCCTACCTGGGCGAAGAGATCCCCTTTACCTCACGGGAGTTTGACCTCCTCTGGTATCTGGCAAAAAATGCCTGCACCACCCTTGACCGCGATCATCTCTACAAGTCGTTTTTTGGCATTGAGTATAATGGGTATGACCGCTCAATTGATATGTATATAGCCCGCATCCGCTCCAAGATGGCCCCATACCACAATCTGGCCCCAATGATCAAAACCGTTCGCGGTTCCGGCTATCTGTTTGCCGCCGAGCATTAAGCAGCGATTTGCCCATCCCCTTTTGTTTCCTTCGACTAGAGGGTACGATTCTTCAACCACCATCACCACTGTCCGGCTCCCTTCCAGAAACATTTTGGAAGAGGGGGGAGCTTGCAGAGCACAGCCTTGACAAAATCGGGACTCCATGCTTGACTTGCAGGCGGCAAGGATGACGGGGCGGCAGGCGTCCCCCACCTGAGGGAAATTTACCCCGTAGAAATCACCTCAACCGTACCCCAGAAGGGAAACCCGGCCAAAGCCTTCACTCATTTAAGATTTATTCAACAACACATTGAACACGAACGCCACACCTCCCTCTTGGCAGGCAGTTCTCTTCGATTTCGATGGGGTAATCGCCGACTCCACCGAGGTCAAGGTCCGGGCCTTTGCCACCCTCTTTGCCCCCTACGGTCCGGAGGTGCAAAAGGCTGTCATCCGTTATCACATGGATAATGGCGGCATGCCCCGGCATCAAAAAATCCGTCACTGTTTCGAGATCTATGCCGGCCTTACCCCCACTGACTCAGAACTCAGTCTTGCGGGACAAACCTTTTCCGGTTTGGTGCTGGATGAGGTGGTGGCCGCGCCCTTTATCAGCGGCGCTTTGTCGACCTTGCAACGGCTGCAGCAGGCCTCCATTCCTGCTTTTGTGGTCTCCGGCACACCAGAGGACGAGATGCGGTTGATCGTCGAGCGCAAGGGACTCAGTTCGTCCTTCCTCGAGGTCCACGGCTCACCGCGTGCCAAGCTGGCAATTGTTGCCGACATCCTTGCCCGCTACAACTATCGCCCCAATCAATGCTTGTTCATCGGTGACGCCCTTGCCGATTACCGCGCCGCCCAAGGAGCTGGACTCCGCTTTCTCGGCATCGTCCCTGCAGACCACGATTCCATTTTTCCCGAAGACGTCGCCATCTCGTCGGAAGTCACCCTGCCCCTCTAGCCGAAACTCACGATATCACGTTTACTTCGAAGGCCTTCTCCTGCCGCGAGGTTCGCCTTGACACCCGTGGCTTCTTTTTCTATACACAGGAGTTATTCTTTTTTCGCTGGACGGCGTAAGTCTTGGAGGAAACCCATGCAGCCTGATCCGAATCATTCGGCTCAGAGGGAGGTGCATGTCTCCAACCCTCTCTCCCCACTATACCCGCACCTGCGTTAACGAAATCCCCATTATTATCGATAGAGGCCCTCCATGTCCGCACTTGCCGGGAAAACCGCTGAGAACCTGAAAAAAATCAGGGAAACCAAGCCGTTGATCCATAACATCACCAATTTCGTGGTGATGAACTATACCGCCAATGTGCTCCTGGCTTGCGGCGCCTCCCCGGTTATGGCCCATGCCGACAACGAGGTGGAAGAGATGGTCGACCATGCCGGCGCCCTGGTGCTCAATATCGGCACCCTGACCGATCACTGGGTGACGGCCATGATCAAAGCCGGACGCCAGGCCTCGGAACTGGGCAAGCCAATCATTCTCGACCCGGTGGGCGCCGGGGCCACCGCCCTGCGAACCAACGCCGCCAAAGCGATCCTGGCCCAAACCTGGGTGAGTGTAGTCCGCGGCAACGCCTCCGAAATTCTCTCCCTGGCCGGCCGGGAATCGGCAACCAAAGGGGTCGACGCCATTCATTCGGTGACCGACGCCGCTGAAGTCGCCGGTACACTGGCCCGTGAACTGGGCACCACCTTGGCGATCACCGGCCCCATCGATCTGGTGACCGACGGCAGAAGAACCCTGACCATTGAGGGCGGCCATCCGCTTATGACCCGTGTCACCGGTACCGGTTGTTCGGCCACTGCCCTGATCGGTGCCTTTCATGCGGTGGACAAGGATTCGGTTTCCGCCGCTGCCACCGCCCTGGCCTTTTTCGGCGTTGCCGGGGAAGTTGCCGGCATCGGATCCGTGGGTCCCGGCACCTTCATGATCCGCCTGCTCGACGCTCTCTATACGCTCACCCCGGAAGAGGTGGAGGCCCGGTGCCGCATCGCTCAAGGTTGACTCCAGCCATGATCGATTTTTCCCTCTACCTGGTGACTGACCGGGGCCTCTCCCTGGGACGAACCACCATCGACATCGTTCGGTCCGCCATCAGCGGCGGCGTCACCTGCGTGCAGCTCAGGGAAAAACAGTGTGCCACCCGGCGGTTTATCGAGGAGGCGCGAGCCATTCGTGCACTGCTGGATGGGCTGGAGTCACGCATTCCGCTGATTATCAACGACCGAATCGACGTAGCGCTGGCCATCGGCGCCGACGGCGTTCATCTCGGTCAGACCGATATGCACATCAGCGATGCCCGCCGCCTGGCCGGTTCCTCCTTGTTTATCGGCATCTCGGTGGAATCGGTGGCCGACGCCATCCGCGCCGAGGCTGAAGGGGCCGACTACATCGGCGTCAGCCCGGTCTTTGCCACGCCCACCAAAAACGATGCGGCCCCACCGCTCGGCCTGGAGGGTATCCGAGCCATTCGGGCCGCCGTCTCCCTGCCTCTGGTCGGCATTGGCGGCATCAAGGCAGAGAACGCCGCCCAAATCATCTGCGCTGGGGCGGACGGGGTGGCGGTGGTTTCAGCAATTGTCAGCGCCTCTTGCCCGCAAAGCGCGGCCACCGCAATCAAACAACGGATTCAATCAGCAAGGAAATAGGATGAGGAGCATGGAGCAATTGAAAACATATCGCCGGGTGCTGACCATCGCCGGTTCGGACAGCGGCGGCGGGGCTGGCATACAGGCGGATCTGAAAACCATTGCCGCCAACGGCTGCTACGGCATGAGCGTGATCACCGCCCTGACCGCCCAGAATACCCTCGGCGTCACCGGTATCCATGCGGTGCCGGTTGAGTTTGTCGCCGCCCAGATGGAGGCAGTCCTCTCGGACATCGGCGTCGATGCGGTCAAGATCGGCATGCTCTTTTCACCGGAACTGATCCGCACTGTGGCCGAAAATCTGCAAAAATTCGACATTCGCACGGTTGTCCTTGATCCGGTGATGGTAGCCCAGAGCGGCGACAAGCTGTTGCAGGACGAGGCCATTGAAGCCCTCAAACAGTATCTTATTCCCCTGGCCCACCTGATTACCCCCAACCTGCCCGAGACCTCGGTCCTGCTTGGCCGAGACATCCACACCGCCGAGGCTATTGGGGACGCGGCGGTCGAACTGGCAGCCATGGGATGCGGCAACGTGCTGATCAAGGGCGGCCATTTGGAAGAAGGCGACAGCGATGACTGCCTCTACCTCGGATCGGAACAACGGATGGTTATCCTGCCGGGCGAACGGATTGCCACCCGCAACAATCACGGCACCGGCTGCACCCTTTCCTCAGCCATTGCCTCGTTCATCGCCCGTGGAAAAACCATTGAGAACGCAGTGCGCCACGCCAAAGACTACATCACCGGCGCCATCCGGGCCGGAGCCGAGTACAGCATCGGCCACGGTCACGGACCAGTCCACCATTTTTACCGCTTTTTCTGAGCAGCGCGGATGATCCTGTCCGCGCCTCCCGCCCCGGCCCTCATCTTTGACCGGGTCAGCCTCGACTTTGCCGGCAAACCCCTGTTCCATGACCTGACGCTGCGGCTGCCGGGCGGCCAGACTACCTGCATCCTCGGCCCCAGCGGCTGCGGCAAATCGACCATCCTCAAGCTGATCGCCGGTTCCGCCACCCTGCCCTTCAGCGGCGAAATCCATTTTGATCCCCCACCGGAGGCTGGCCGCAGGGTCGCCTGGATGGGGCAAAACGATCTACTCCTGCCCTGGTTGCCGCTGGTGGACAATGTGCTGCTCGGGGCCCGATTGCGCCATGAGTTGAGCGAACCCCTGCGGCACAAAGCCCTGCACCTGATCGCGGAGGCCGGCCTGGCCGGTTACGAACAGTCCCTGCCCTCGGCCTTGTCCGGCGGCATGCGGCAGCGCGGCGCCCTGCTCCGCACCCTGATGGAAGAGCGGCAGGTTTTGCTGATGGACGAGCCCTTCTCGGCCCTGGACGCCCTCACCCGGCTACGGCTGCAGAATCTGGCGGCCCGGCTGACCGCAGGCGCCACCGTGGTTCTAGTCACTCACGATCCCCTGGAGGCCCTGCGCCTGGGTGATCGGATCGTCGTTCTGGCCGGCTCGCCGGCCCAGGTGGCCGAAATCATCGAACCGGGTGGAAAACCGCCACGGGAGGCAAGCGATCCGGCCACAGCCGTGCAATATGGTCAATTGCTCACCCTGCTGATGAACGGGGAACCTTGATGAAAGCCCTGCGGCTTCTTCTTCTGACCACCGGACTGCTGGTCCTTTGGCAACTGCTGGTGATCCTCACCGGGGCGCCACCCTATATCCTGCCAGGACCGCTGCCGGTAGCCAAGGCACTGGTCAGCCACCTGCCGGTGCTCGGATCGCATCTCGTCACGACCTTGACCGAGATCCTGCTCGGTCTGCTGCTCGGCACCCTGCTGGGCACCTCCAGCGCCCTGGCCATGATCGTCTCGCCCGTGCTCAAGCGGTGGATGCTGCCCCTACTGGTCATCAGCCAAGCCATCCCGGTCTTTGCCCTGGCTCCGGTGCTGGTGCTCTGGTTTGGCTACGGCATGGCCTCGAAGGTTGCCATGGCTGTCTTGATTATCTTCTTTCCGGTGACCGCCTCCTTCTACTCCGGCATGCAGCGCACCGACCCGGACCTGTTGGAACTGGCCCGGATCATGGGAGCACGTCCCCTGGCCGTGCTTCGCACCATCGTTATTCCCCAGGCCTTGCCCGCCTTTGCCTCCGGTGTCCGGGTAGCCACAGCGGTGGCCCCGATCGGCGCAGTGGTCGGGGAATGGGTCGGCTCCAGCGCCGGCCTCGGTTTTTATATGCTCCACGCCAACGCCCGAATGCAGATCGACCTCATGTTCGCGGCCCTGACGATTTTGGCCGCCATCTCCCTGCTGCTCTATTTTTGCATTGACCGTCTGCTCGACAGACTCATTTATTGGCAACCCAACCAAGGAACCTCATTATGAAAAAAATCTTCACCTGTGTGCTGCCCCTGCTCTGTGCCGCCCTCCTTCTGTCGGCTGGACCGACAAGGGCTGCGGAAAAAATGACTGTCCTGCTGGACTGGTTCGTCAACCCGGACCATGCGCCGCTCTATGTGGCCCTGGAAAAAGGCTTTTTCAAGGAAAAGGGACTTGAGGTCGAGCTGATCGCCCCCTCCAACCCCAACGACCCCCCCAAACTGGTAGCAGCCGGCAAGGCCGATATCGCCGTCTCGTACCAGCACCAGCACCAGATGCAGGTGGACCAAGGTTTGCCGCTGGTGCGCATCGCCACCCTGATCGCCACGCCGCTCAATTCCCTGGTGGTGCTCGAAGACGGCCCCATCAAGAAGATTGCCGATCTCAAGGGCAAGACCATCGGTTATTCGGTCGGCGGCTTTGAAACCGCCCTGTTGAAGGTGATGCTGGAACGGGAAGGGCTGAAGATCGAGGATGTCAAACTGGTCAATGTCAACTTTTCTCTCTCGCCCTCGCTCTTTACCGGGCAAACCGATGCCGTGATCGGGGCCTTCCGCAATTTTGAACTTAACCAGATGGCCATCGAAAAACGGCCGGGCCGGGCCTTTTTTGTCGAAGAGTATGAAGTGCCGGCTTACGACGAGCTCATCCTGGTGGCCAATGCCAAAGCAATCAACGACCCGAAGATGCGCAAATTTGTCGATGCCCTGGAGGAAGGAGTGCAGTACCTGATCAACCATCCGGACGAAAGCTGGAAGCTGTTCGTCAGCCATGGCCGGGAGAATCTGGACGATGAATTAAACCGGCGTGCCTGGAAGGATACCCTGCCGCGTTTTGCCCTGCGGCCCGGTGCGCTGGACAAGAACCGCTACAACCGCTTTGCCAAGTTTCTGCAAAAAGAAAAAATCGTCGCCAAGGTGCCGCCGCTGGACACCTGGGCCGTGGAATTGCCGTAGACTTCGTGCCGTCCATGGACTTCACCCGGATTACGCGACCATCCGGGTTCCTCGCTTTTTGAGTGATGAGCGACGGTTGTTCCTTCGCGGAACCATTGGTGCATGGTACAATACCCGAGATTGAAACAACGCTCGATGACTCAACAAGGGAACGAGAAATGATGAAAAAAACAACCACCAGGTGGTCATGGTTTATCAACAGCAGGACACTGCTCGCATTCGTCTGCACCGGTATTTTGACGGTCATGTCCCTTGGAGCGGCAAGGGCAGCCGATCTGCCGGGTGCCAAAGACCATCCGCTGCTC
>JBBQCO010000123.1:0-9504 GCA_038318785.1 Desulfobulbales bacterium
TCACGACAATGAGCAAGGGCTACAACATGGCCGGTTGGCGTGTTGGCTTTTGCTGCGGCAATCGGCAAATGATCAAGGCGCTAGCCACGATCAAGGGCTATTACGATTACGGAATTTTCTCCGCTATCCAGGTGGCAGGTATTGTTGCCATGCGCGATTGCGACGACACCATCGTCGAGCAGGTAGCCATCTACCAAAAGCGGCGGGATGTGCTCTGCGAAGGGTTGTCCAGGATGGGCTGGGAGGTGGAGAAGCCCAAGGCGGGTATGTTCCTCTGGGTAAAAATCCCCGAACTCTATGCCACAATGGGTTCGATCCGCTTCGCCATCGAGATGATGAACCGGGCCAATGTGGCCGTGGCCCCCGGCGCGGGTTTCGGCGAGGAAGGTGACGGCTTTCTCCGCCTCGCCCTGGTGGAGAACGAAAACCGCATCCGCCAAACCCTTAAGCAGATGAAACGCGCCCTGGTGGAGATCGATCAGGAAGTCAAGGCCGGGACCTTTATCCTTGCGCCGGAAGGGAAGGCCTGACACCAACCGGGCGACAGGAGCGGCGGCGAACCTCAAGACCCCGCCCGCCCCTGCCGCCCGTTTCGAGACTTGATAGACCTGGACCGCTTTGCCAATCCCTTGAACAAGGTGCCGGCGGTCGGTTCCTACGCCTCCATCTCCCTGATAATTTCCCGCCGGCGACGGATATTCTCCTCGTTCAATTCCCGCTCCTCCTTCTCATTGAACCTGCACCCTAGGGGCTGCAGGTCGGCCGCATCGTCAATCAGCCCAAGAACCATACTTGCTCCGGTATGCATCCAAGCATTGCGAAACGGAAAGAGACGAAAGGCGAGGAGCAGTCCCACCTCGCCCTGTTGCGGTATTGACTGGTCGAGGACGAAGAAATCCTCCCCGGTTATAACGTCCAGAGCGACAAAGCCACTGCCCGGGTGCAGCTCCCTGACCCTGAAGAGAGAAAAGCGCGCCTGCACCATATTTTCCAGCAGCATCCGCTCATCACTGCCCTGCGGGTAACGGTTGCGGTTGAGCATCTGCCGGACCAGACTGAACCCTCGAGGGCGATGCATATAAATCAGGTAATCCTGAAAAATATCCATTTCCAATGCATGGTCGAAATGGATGCCGATCCGGCCGCCCTGTTTGTCAAGCATACCCAACCGCTTGGCGCAGGTCTTGATAGCATCCTTGCCGGCCAGCTTGCCGATGTTTGCGTGCAAAACAGGCACCAGCGGCCAGAGCCGTTGGTGTTCGGCCGTCAACTCTTCAATGTTTTCAGGAAGAACAGAGGATTGTTCCACGGATAACTCTCCGATATATGTTGTTGTTTGAAGCTCGACAGACCCTGCCTTTTACCACGGTGCCCCCTGCCTCGCTACCACCGCATAAGCGACAGGAGCAAATACGGGTGGACGATCGAGGAGAAGCGCACTAAATTAAAAAGCAAAGCAATACTCCGGCAGACAGCTCCCTGTTTTTCCTTAAATCGACCTATCACTCCATGGCACACGACACCTCTGTTTCCCGCTACACCAAAGGCGAAGAAATCGCCAACAGCATCACCCATGGCCTGGGAGTTGTCCTGGCTCTCGGCGGCCTGGTGGTGCTCATCATCTTTGCCGCCCTCTATGGCAACGCCTGGCATATCGTCAGTTGCTCGATTTTCGGTGCGGCCCTGATCCTGCTGTATCTCGCCTCGACCCTGTACCACGCTATCCAACATCCGAACGCCAAACCCATTCTGCGAATTCTCGACCACTCGGCCATCCTGGTGTTGATAGCCGGCACCTATACGCCTTTCACCCTGGTCAGCCTGCGCGGCCCGTGGGGCTGGACGCTGTTCGGAATCATCTGGGGATTGGCGGTGATGGGCATTCTGATCGAAGCCACGCGGCTCAGACGGTTTCGCGGCTGGTTGATTGCGCTTTATGTGATCATGGGCTGGGCCGTGGTGGCGGCGATTAAACCGATGATGGCGAATGTGGGCAGTGGCGGTCTGTGGCTGCTGCTCTCGGGAGGCCTCGCCTACACTGGCGGGATAGTGTTTTATCTGTGGAAACGGTTGCCCTACAATCACGCCATCTGGCATTTATTTGTCCTGGCGGGCAGTGTGTTGCACTATTTCGCGGTATTACTGTATGTCATCCCGGTGGCCAACTCCATCCGGTAGTCGCACAAAAACAGGGAGACACCCCGCCTTCTTGCCAGCCCTCCCCGTAGACCTGAAAACTTTTCCATCACGGATGCGCCCCTCTTTCCGTTTGGCCAATCACAACGAAGGTTCTCCATCCCGGCCCCTTTGAGAATCTGAATTTCATCTTGGGCAGGCAACGCCATCGATGAGGGCGAGAATGTTGCCGGAAACGACCTTCTCAAAATCGACGGCGGAAAGTTTCATCCGTTCTATCTTGCCGAGTTCCTGACCAGGTGTACCGAAGGGGAAGTCGCTGCCGAACAGCAGCTTTTCCGGCCCGTAGTGCTCGAGGAAATGGCGGATTTCCGCGGTCGAGGCCAGGGCGGAGTCGGCATAGACATTGGCGCGGCGCCAGATCCCGGCTCGGTCCAGGGATTGGTACGAGCCGTTCAAGCCCCCGAGATGGGGAATAATGATCACCGCCTCCGGGGCTAGCCGCTCCACGAAACGCAGAGTATTGTCAAAACTCTCCTCCAGCACAATGGGCAAGCGGCGCCGGGTTATTTCCTCGATCATTCTGGCGCAGCGGGGATCTTCGTAATGGTATTCCGGCTCGTAGGAATGACGGTGCCATTTGATGCCGCAGTAGGGATGCTGCAGTTCGTCGACGGCAAAATCGTTCCAGACGAACAGATAGGGGAACACCGGCTCGCCTTCGGCCGCCAACTGCAGCAGGTAGCGATTGGCCTTCCGTCTGGTACGTCGCCACTCGTTGTTGTCCTGAAAATCAAAGTTGTCGCGATCGTAGATATCCTCCACCGGTGCAAACATGCAGGAGCCGCTGATACCGTCCCGCCGCAAAAGAGGTTCAATGTCCTCGTAGGGAAGATCCACATGCTGGACGCCGCAGTGGATATGACTGTCGATGATCCGTGATGTACCCATGGCCGGTTCCTCCTGGGGCAGTATTCAAGTCTCCTTTTTAACCCGGCAAGCACCTTTTGTCTTCCTTTGCCCTTCAACTCGCTGTCATTCCGATCACAAATAGGGTAGGATATAAAAAAAGACGATGCCGACCCTGCTCCCGGAAGCCGTCATCCCTGCCCTCTTTGTGCAGAACCGTCAGAATCCCTCTCCCTGACTTTTCCCCTTCGGAGCGCTACGCTATTGAGCCACGGGCAGTTTTCCGGCCCTTTGATGCTGCCCCATAAATTGTTAAGAACCATGAAGGATACGCATATGTCATTTGATCAACTCGGCCTGCGGGTCGAACTGCTGAAAGCCGTTGCCGCTAAAGGGTATACGGCCCCCACCCCTGTTCAAGCCAGGGCCATCCCCACCATTCTCGACGGCCGGGATATCCTGGCCCGCGCCCAGACCGGTACGGGAAAGACAGACGCCTTTGCCCTTCCCCTGGTTGAAATCCTCAGTCGGCACATCGAGCGCGAACGTCACCCCAGAGCCCTCATCCTCACCCCGACGCGGGAACTGGCTCTGCAAGTGGGCGAGAGCATCAAGGCCTATGCCAGGCGCGTCTCGCTGCGATGCACCGTGGTCTACGGCGGCATCAACATCCTGCCGCAGATCGAGCGTCTGCAGCGCGGCATTGATATTCTGGTGGCCACTCCCGGCCGCCTCTTGGATCTCTCCGGCCAAGGGCATCTGGACCTTTCTCACATAGAATTTCTGGTGTTTGACGAGGCGGACCGCATGCTGGATTTAGGATTCAGCAGAGAAATCTCCCAAATCCTTGAACTCCTGCCCACCCAGCGGCGGACCATGCTGTTTTCGGCCACCTACACCCAGGAGATTCGCCATCTAGCCGCAATCCTGCTGAAAGAGCCTGAAGTCATCGAAGTATCGCCCAGCAGCACGGCGGCTGAATCGGTTATCCAGAAGGTGCATCTGGTCGACCAGATCAATAAACGCGCCCTGCTCGTGCATCTGCTTGCCAAGGGCAAATGGAGCCGGGTGCTGGTTTTCTGCCGCACCAAGCACGGGGCCAACAGGATCACGGAAAAACTTATCGAGCAAGGGCTCCAGGCTGCCGCACTGCACGGCAACAAGAGCCAGTCGCTCCGCACGCGCACGCTTGAGGAATTTAAAAGGGGCGACATCCGCATCCTGGTGGCCACCGATGTGGCAGCCAGAGGCCTGGATATCGTCAATCTGCCCTATGTGGTCAATTACGATATGCCCACCATCCCCGAGGATTACATCCACCGGATCGGCCGCACGGGACGCGCCGGTGAAAGCGGCATTGCCGTCTCCATGGTCAGCCATGAAGAAAAGCGGCACCTGCAGGCCATTGAAACCCTGATCGGGCAGAAGATCCCGGTGGAAATTGTGACCGGCTATTCGGAAGGGACGGATGTTCCCGATTATGTCCTCTATCGCCCTAACAACGCTGCCAGCGAAAAGAAGGCCGACAGGTCCATTAAAGAGCTGGTTGCCAACAGGAAGGCAAAAGCGGACAAATCCGGCAAACCGCAAGGGCAGCCCGGAGAGGGCAAGGCCCCGGCAAAAGGCTCCGGCAGACGATCGGGCACCGGACCCAAACCGCCATCGGGCAGAAGAAACGGGAACACGGCCAGGCCGCCGGCCCGATCAGGATCAAGTGCTTCCCCATCATTGAAGCAGGGCAAACGCAGAGGGAGAGGCTAGGGAGCGCTTTACCGAGAGATCGAAGATCGCTTCATTTAAAAAGGGGGTGGGAGACAAATGTCTCCCACCCCCTTTTCTTTGGTTTATGTAGCACGAGTAGGTTAGCGGCCGGAATCTTTCCCGGTTTTTTCCTGACGGTACGACTCCGCCAGGAGGGAAATGAAGTGGGTGACCTCCTGTTTGCCACCGGCGCGATGGACGTTGTCCAGCAGTTGCATCATGCAGGCCGGGCAACCGACGGAGACGGTATCGGCCTGGGTCCGGTTGATGTCCTCGGCTTTTTTCCGGCCGATGACAGCGGATGTTTCATGGTGCGAGAGAACATAGGAGCCGCCGCTGCCGCAACAGGCATCCGGGGCCGACATCTCCTTGAAGGTGATGCCGGGGATACCTTTGAGAATCTCGCGCGGCTCGGCCGAAACCTTCATCGACTTTTTCAGATGGCAGGAATCGTGGTAGGTCACCACCCGCTCCACTCTCCCCGTGGGTTGCCGAAGCTTGATGATCCGAGTGAGGAAGGTTGAGATGTCATAGGTCCGCTTGGCCCAATATTCCGCCTTGGGACCGTACACCGGGTCGGCGGCAAGGATTTCAGTATAATCGTGCTGCCAGGCGCCGCCGCAGGAACCGCAGCCGGTGATCAGATACTCGCAGCCGGTTTTGTCGAACGTGTCGATGTTGTTGCGGGCCAGTGTCCGCACGGTTTCAATGTCGCCATGGACCAGGACCGGTACGCCGCAGCAGTTCTGCCCTTTGGGGATATGGACCTCGATAGTGTTGGCGACCAAAACATCGATCAGATCCTGGCCGGCATCGGGATAAAAGTAGTTCAAGGAATCGCCGGTAAAAAATGCGACCTTCATGGTGGCACCGGCAACCTTCACCACTTCGGGCACCCGATCGCGCAGCGGGGTGATATTGAGGCCGGGCATTTGCTTTTCACTATCAAAACCGATGGGACCGCCCACCCGGGCAAAAGGCGAGCGGGGCGAGATCGCCTTACCCCCCTTCTCGGTCTTGAAGGCGAGCCCCTGCAACGCTGCGCCCACGCGCATGCCCGCATCGAAGAGCTTGGGGTGCTTGAGAGTGGAGAAGATCATCTTCTTCAGCCAGGGCAGACCGTTTTTCCGCACCAAGGCCGCCCGAAGCGCCAGCATGATCCGGTCGAAATTCACCTTGGTCGGACAGTTGGTCATGCAGGATTTGCAGACAAGACAGTTGAACAGCATCTCGTAGACCTGCGGGTCGTCCAGTTCCAATTCACCGTCCAACACCGCCTCGGCCACCGCAATCTTCGAGCGGGTGACCGAGGTTTCCAGCTTGTCGGCACCGTAGACCGGGCACACCGACATGCAGTTGCCGCACTTCATGCACTTGTCGAGCTCCTCGCGGACAATCGCCAGGTCGTCGTGGTACGTTTTCCCGGTACGAAGCTCCCGGGTCTTTTCTGTTGTTGCCATGATCAGGCCTCCCGCAAAGGGACCATCTTGCCCGGATTGAGGATATATTCCGGATCAAGCGATTCCTTGATACTGCGCATCAGATTGAGGCCGCTCTGGCCGAGTTCATCGCCCAGGTACTTCATCTTGGCCACGCCAATGCCGTGCTCGCCGGACAGGGTGCCGCCGAAACCCAGGGCCACCTTAAAGATCTCATCAACCGCCTTGTGCATACGCCCCATTTCATCCTGGTTGTTCTTATCACAGAGGATGGTGGGATGGAGATTGCCGTCACCGGCATGACCGAAGGTACCCAAGGTCAAATTGTATTTCTTGCCGATAGCCTCGCAGGCGATCAGCATGTCGGTGATGTGCGAGCGAGGCACGGTGGCGTCCTCGAGGATAACGGTGTTGTTGAGCGAGGCCAGGGCAGGCAGGGCATTGCGGCGCGCGGTCCACAGCTGGTCGCGTTCCTGGTCGGTCTCGGCAATTTTAAGACCGCCGTTATTGTCGCGAACCACCTGCATCACCGCCTCGGCCTCGGAGCGGACCACATCCTCGGACATGCCGTCGACCTCGATCAACAGCAGGGCCTCGGCGTCAACCGGCAGGCCAATATGGGCGAAATCCTCGACCGTGCGGATAGTCATCCGGTCCATGATCTCCAAGGTAGCGGGAATGACCTGGGCGGCAATGATGCCGGCCACCGCGTTGCCGGCATCGGCGAGCGTTTTGAACTCACCCGTCATGGTGCGGCGGAACTTGGGAGCCGGGATCAGTTTGGCGGTCAACTCGGTGATGATGCCGAGAGTGCCCTCGGAGCCGACAAAGAGGTTGGAAAAATCATAGGCAGTGACGTTTTTCACGGTCTTGCCGCCGAAACGCACCTTCTCGCCGTTGGCCAGCACCACTTCCATGCCCATGATGTAGTTCTTGGTGACGCCGTATTTAAGACCGCGCAGACCGCCGGAATTCTCGGCAGCTGAACCGCCCATGGTGGCAGTAGCAACGGTGCCTGGATCAGGCGGATAGATCAGGCCGTGCGGGGCAACGGCAGCGTTGAGGGCGGCGATAACCACGCCGGGCTGCACCACGGCGGTGAGGTTGGCGGCGTCGACCTCGATGATCGAGTTCATTTTCTGGAAAGAGAGGACTATCCCTTTTTTCAAGGGGATGGCGCCGCCACTCAGGTTGGTGCCGGCCCCACGGGGATAAATGGCAATTTTGTTGCGCCGGGCCAGGTTGACAATCCCCTGGACCATCTCGGCACTGGTCGGCAGGACGACCACATCCGGCGTCTGCCGTGGCATATCAGCCGTTGCGTCATAACTGTACGCCACCATGTTGACCTTGCCGGTCAACACGTTTTCTTTTCCAACCAAGGTCTCGAGCTGTTCAATGATGGTCTTGTCAAGCATATCGACTGTTCTCCTCTGGTGCGATTGTCCATGCCGGGGTAGCCGTCCGCCGCAAACACCTGAAGCTGGATGCTTATTCAGCGGTGGTATTGTTGTCATACCAATTATCATCTCAAAAGTGTTCTGTCAAATAAAAAATGCAGGCGTTCAGCATCTTGCAGTGCTCACGCGGAGAGGGTCATGCCGGAGACGAGCGGTAGAATGCGGGGAGGTGACGCGGCAGTTACTTGAAGGAAAAAGTGATGTTCAAAAAACGAAGGGGGATGACAGGATGCAGCGGCGACGAGCGCAGAACGGTAACCGTCAGGATCCTTTGAGGGCCACGTAGGCGGTGCTGCGCTGTTCGGCAAATGTGAGGTGGTGCATCATCGCCTCGCGGGCGCCCTCGGCATCCTTGGTCCGAATGGCGGCGACGATGGCTGAGTGATGCCTGTAGAGCCGGTTGTGGTCGTCTTGAGTGAGGTAGACTGCACGCCAGACGCCGCGCTGAAACTCTTTCATCGCATCGAAAATCGACTGCATCAGGTGCAGCCAGACAATGTTGTGGGTGGCCCGGGCAATGACAATATGAAGATTGGCATCGAAGTCCTCGGAGGGTAACTGTCCCGCCAGATTTTTCTCCATGCCTGACAGGATTTCCTCCATCCGGCGCAGGTCCTCCGGCAGGGCGCGCTGGGCGGCATAGTAAGCAGTCCAGGATTCCATGCACTTGCGGACCTCGATCACCTCCAGGGCACGCTCCTGCTGGCTGCGGATCAGCTCGCTCAAAGAATTGCCCTGGTTGGGGTCAACCAGTGATTGCACCACCGTGCCGCCCCCTTGATAGGAGAGCACCAGACCGGCAGAGGAAAGAATATTGAGGGCTTCGCGCACCGAGGGGCGAGACACCCCGAACATCTCGGCCAGTTCCCGTTCCGGCGGCAGTTTGTCACCGGGGGTGAAATCACCGGAAAGGATCGATTCGCGGATCTGGTCAGCAATCTGGCTGGAAACTTTTTTGGGCTTGATCGGTTTAAATCTCATGGTCTTCCTGGGGAAAGAGGAAAATCGTAACAAAACGCCCTTTTCTACTCCAGAACTTTTGGAAATGCAACTGGTTGTCGTGGTGTCGGGTTTGGCAGGGAGGTTGCCTGCATGCCTGATCCAGTGGGGAAATGGCAGGGTTCATTTTCACTCAAAATAAGGGGGCGCTAAAGCGTCCCCAACAAGGAGCACTCCGGGCGGCCGGAACTGTTGACTGCCGCCCGGAGTGGCATTCGCCCTCCTCCCCAGAGGACGCATCATCCGGGCAGGGGGAGGCGCCCGGATGATGCCTGGAGAAGAGAGACAGAAGAGGGTTTATGGAATCATCCACTGCAGGTAATAGGCCTGCAGGTAGACCATGATGCAGACCAGGAAGGTCAAGAACAGCGAATGCTTCAGGGTGAAGCGGAACAGGGTGCCTTCCTCGCCAACCATGCCGCAGGCGGCGGTGGCCACTGCCAGGGACTGAGGCGAAATCATCTTGCCCATAACGCCACCGCTGGTGTTGGCGGCGCCGGTGAGGATCGGGCTGAGGCCCAGCTGCTCAGCCGTGGCCTTCTGCAAGCCGCCGAAGAGGACGTTGCTCGAGGTGTCGGAACCGGTGAGAAAGACGCCGAGCCAGCCGAGAATCGGGGCGATGAACGGGAACCAATGGCCGGTCTTGGTAAAGACCAAACCGAGGCAGTTGGTCATGCCTGATGAGTTCATGATATAGGCCAGGCCGAGGACCGAAGCAATGGTCAGGGCGGGGAAGCGCATGTCAAACAGGGTTTTGCCGGCGATTTTCATGACATCGCCAAAACCGACGCCGCAGACCA
>JBBQCO010000124.1:0-9344 GCA_038318785.1 Desulfobulbales bacterium
TTTCGCTATCATATCGGAATCCGCTGCAATCGTAAATCCTCCGTGCTCTACCCAGGGCAATTCTGCTCTATTGTGCACAATTTCGAGACGTTAAATCTTGGGACCTGTATCAGGTGAAATTGTCGAGGTCAGGAGGTCTGAAGGAGTGGTGGATCACAAAAGAAAAGGATTGGAACGGGGTGTTCCAATCCTTGGCAGGCAGCAGATAAACGGACGGGGAAAAAATTCTCCAGGAATCAGGTGGGCTGCTTGCTACGGGCTAAAGAGCGAACCCATTTCTCCAGGGAGATGATCGGAAAGATGGCAAAGCCCGCGGCGGCGGTGAGAGCCAGATCCATGATCGATAAGGGTGCCGTCTTGAACACCTTCTGCAGAAAAGGCAGGTAGACGAACAGGGCCTGGAGCGCAAGGACGACGCCGATGCCCCAAAACACAGTGGGGTTGCTGAAAAACCCGATCTTGAGAATGTTGTCTTTCAGTGACCGGCAGTGGATCATGTAGAAGATCTGAAAGAGGATGACAAAGGTAACACCAATGGTCTGGGCCTTGGCCAAGGCCAGAGGCTCGGCGATGCCGGCGGCGAGTTCCTGGCGGTATTCCATATTGAAGAGAACGATAGTGCCGGCGGTCATCAGCACCGAGACCGCCACCACCCGGAAGACGACAAAGCGGCTAAATAACGGCGCCTCCGGACGCCGCGGTGGGCGGCGCATGATATCCGGTTCCTTAACCTCGAAGGCCAGCGGCAGGGCTAGAGCCACGGCGGCCACCAGATTGATCCACAACAGTTGGGTTGGCAGCATGGGCAGGAGCAGAACCTTGGTCACCGGATCAAAAGGAAAAAACATGATTCCATAAATCAGAATCAGGGCCAGCCCCAGGTTGGTGGGTAGAAGAAAAGCGAGCGACTTGATCAGGTTGTCGTAGACCCGCCGCCCCTCCTCCACTGCCGCACTGATGCTGGCGAAATTGTCGTCGGCCAGAACGATGTCCGCCGATTCCTTGGATACCGCTGTGCCGGTAATACCCATGGCCACGCCGATATTGGCCTGCTTGAGCGAAGGCGCATCATTGACGCCGTCGCCGGTCATGGCCACGATATGATTGTCGCGCTGCAGGGCCTTGACCAGACGCAGCTTGTGTTCCGGCGCCACCCGGGCAAAGATATTGGTGGTCCGCGCCACATCTTGCAAGGCTTCCTCCTCCATGCCGGCCAACTCCACCCCGGTGACGGCCTGACCGTTTTTCACCAGTTTGAGATCCGTGCCGATGGCAAGGGCGGTGGTCCGGTGATCGCCGGTAATCATCTTCACCACAATCCCCGCCTGGTGGCAGGCCGCAATGGCCGCAATAGCCTCATCCCTCGGCGGATCGATCATGCCGATCAAGCCCAGAAAATCAAAGCCTTTCTCAACAGCTGCCGGCGACAATTCGTTGGTACCCGCCTCCCCTTGTTTCGCGGCCAGAGCGAGCACCCGCATGCCGTCTGCACCCATACGGTTCATCCCGGCGGCAATCTGCTGGTGCAGCAAAGTATCGCCGGCCTGCAGGCAGCGCGTGAAGACTACCTCGGGCGCGCCTTTGAGCACCACGATCGGTTTCTCGCCGCCGTGCAAGGTGGCCATGTACTGGTTTTCCGAGGCAAAAGGGATCGCATCAAGCCGGGGAAATTGACCATTGACCTCCGTAGCCGCAAGCCCCGCCTTGGCGGCGGCCACCAGCAGCGCGGCCTCGGTCGGATCGCCGGTGATGGTCCATTGGTCGTTTTCATGGTGCAGGGTGGCGTCATTGCAGAGCACCGATTTGACCAGCAAATCGAGCATACCCGCAGGTAGTTGATCCACGGCCTGGCCGTCGATGGTGAAAACGCCCGTCGGGCTATAGCCGATACCGCTGATCCGGCAGTTGGCCTGTGGGGTCATCAGTTCGGTTACGGTCATCTCGTTGCAGGTCAGGGTGCCGGTCTTATCCGAGCAGATCACGGTGGTGGAACCCAGGGTCTCGACCGCCGGCAGTCGACGGATAATGGCATTGCGCCGCGCCATGCGCTGCACACCAATGGCCAAAGCAATGGTGACCACCGCCGGCAAGCCCTCGGGGATGGCTCCGACTGCCAGGGCGATGGCGAAGATGAGCGTCTCCTTGAGGGCTGGCCCCAGGGGAATGGCAATGTCCAAGGCCCGTTTAACGCCCACCGCCAGAATAACCACGGAAATCACAGCAATGCCAATGGTGATCCAGGTGCTGACTTCGGCCAGTTTTTTGGTGAGCGGGGTGTCGAGGTCAACGGCGCTTTCCAACATATCCGAGATGCGGCCCAACTCGGTGGCCATGCCGGTACCGGTGACCATGGCCGTGCCTGTGCCCGAGGTGACCAGTGTGCCGCTATAGACCATGCAGGTACGATCGCCGAGGACCGCTTCGACAACCGCTGGGGCGAGCGTCTTTTCCACCGGCACGGACTCACCGGTGAGCGCGGCCTCCTCGACCTGGATGTTTTTCAAGGATATGAGACGCATATCCGCCGGTACGCTGTCGCCCGCCGCCAGCAGGACCACATCGCCGGGAACCAGTTCAACCGCTGGAACCATGGTGTTTCGCCCTTCGCGGATGACCGTGGCATTCTGCGGCACCATCTCGGAGAGCGCCTCGATTGCCCGCCCGGCTTTGAACTCCTGGATGAACCCGATAATGGCGTTAATCACCACCACCGCAAGCACCACCAGGCCGTCGGTCATCTTGCCCAAAACTACCGCAAGCGTTCCTGAACCGAGCAGCACCCAAATCAGAGGATTGTTGATCTGCCGCCAGAGGAGATGCAGCACGCTGTCTTTCGGTTTTCTCTTGATCTGATTGGGGCCGTGAAGGCGTAGGCGCTCCCCTGCCTGATCTTGAGTGAGCCCGCCCTCGTTGCTTGCAAGCTCTTTGAACACCGCTTCCGGGTTGAGGGTGTGCCAGTGGGCCTTTTGCTGGTTGTCGGTTAGGGTCGTTGATCGTTTGTTCAAGAAGTTTCTCACACTGGAAAAAGGAAAAGAAAAAGTTTTTCCAATTTTATAAGCACCCACTGCTCTTACGGCAACCACGAAGGGACAACAAGAACCCTTCTCCCGCTGTTCAGCAGGTCGTCATCCCAGCCGCCATTGGATTTCCGGGGTGTTCCGGGTCGGCAGACGATGATACTTGAACGTGGGATAGCCCACCATCATCGCCCCAGAGCACTGATGCCCCTCCGGCAGGCCCAGGGCCTCCATCATCGACGGAAAAGAATTGGCCGCCGCGTTGAAATAACCGGCCCAACAGCCGCCAAGCCCCAGGGCAGTGGCCGCCAGTTCCAGATAGGTCAGGGCTATGGTGCAGGTGGTGGGAGCCATGCGGTTGTCCTTCTCGGCGTGGGCGACGATCAAGGTCGGGGCGCCCCGGAGGATAACATCGTGGCCGGCGTTCCAGCGCGCCAGCGTCCGGCCGAGATGGAGCGCCTGGGCAGCCTCCGGCATTTTGGCCACCATCCAGTGCATCCAGTCGATGACAATCCCGGAAAGCCGATGCAACTCCTCCCGGTCGCCAATCACCAGCCACCGGGCGCCCTGGGAGTTGATGCCCGATGGGGCGTAGCGGGCGATTTCGATCAGGCGGGCGAGTTTATCCTGTTCGACTGGTTTTTTCGTATAAACCCGGATGGATCGCCGGGCGCGGAGGAAATGCTCGCAGTGTTCGGCGGAGAGACGCAACTCCGGTTGAACCGGCGGGCAGGCATCCACCGCCATGTCCCGGTGGCTGAGACTGCCGCTGGGACAAACCGCTACACAGTGACCGCAACGGATGCAGCTCTGCTCGCCTCCGGCAGCCAGTGTGGGCAGGCCGCCCTGCGTCCAATCGATGATGCCGAGGGGGCAGACGGCGGCGCAAATGCCGTCGCGGTTGCAGGTCTGTTGATTGACGGACAAGAGATCCATGGTCGTTCTCCTTTGGTATTGATTGACAGGGAACCGTAAAAAAGGTCTTTTCAGGGGCTGGATACGGTTGACTCCACCTGGAGTGCCGACCACCACGAACAGAACCGCCTCATTTTTCCCACTCTACCATAGGCAGCTGGAACCGAAAGGCCAAGGCCTTTGAAAAAGACGACAACCTGGTGCATGAAGAAAACGGTCGAGCAGCAACAACAACCCGAAAAAGAGCCGCCTGAAGCAAAAGTAACGCCGCCGGTCAAACGCAAGCCCCGCCAACCGGGGAAGAAAGGCACCGGTCGCAAACGCAGGACGAAAAAGCCGCCGGTTTCAACCCGCCGGATGCTCGCGCTCACCGGTCTGGAAATCTTCTGCCTAGCCATCAGCACCATGACCGGCATTGTCGTGCTTCTGGGTCACGCGGCCGGCAGATTTTCCGGCACCCGTTTTTTCTCCCATCTTCTGCCTTTCACTCTGGGTGTCATTGGCTTGATCGTTACCGTCGCCCTGCTGATGATCGGTTGGTGGTGGCTGCGCCGCCAATTAAGCAAAAAATATTTTTTCCTCCCAGCGACCCTGGCCCTGATCCTGGCCCTAATCATCGGCGGCTTTGCCCTGAAGGGCGATTTCTTATGGGCTTTCGGCCAGTTTCGTATCTTGATCGGCGGCAAGGAAGAGGCCGGCAGGGTGACTTTGGCGCATCAGGTCTACGCCGCCTATCGTCGCCAGGGTTCTGCGCAAATGCAGCAGTTGCTTGATCGGGCCAAGCCGTACACTGAGGATATCGATGCGGCGGCCAAGGCCTTTGATCTTGACCCAGACTTGCTTCATGGCATCGCCGCCACCGAATCCTCTTTCTTGCCCCGAGACAGCAAGGACGGCGGCCAAGGATTGTTTCAGATCACCCTGGTGCCGGATGTGGTCATGCGTGATGCGGCGGGCCAACTCGGGGTGGGCAAACCCCTTGTTGCTGATCATCGCCATAACAGTTATATCGCCGCATCCACCCTGCAGTATTATCTTTCCCAAATGAGGAACGACCTCTTCCTCGGCCTGCTTGCCTACAACATCGGCCCCAAAAACGGCGGCCTGCGCTTTATCATGCAGCAATATGGCGTCACCGATTTCGTCACTATCCAGCCCTACCTGCAACAACTGCCACGCGATTATCCCATCCGCGTCCTGTCCTCTGCCCTGGCCTTCCGCCTGTTTCGCAAGGAAGGCAAACTGCTCGCCTACGAGGAGGGACTCAACGCCGTTCGCATCCAGCACATCGGCATCCCCGGATTATAAAACCCCGCTTCCCTCCCCCGCTCTTTCCCCTTCTGCCTGCTCGCCCATACTCAGGCCATCAAAAAGATGGTCTAGCGAAAGCGGCAAAGGGCCGGTCCTCGACATCCATACTGATGCCGTAGCCGAGATCACTATCAAATGACGCTGTCCAGAAGGGCCAAGACGGAGGGAAGAGGATTGCAGCGGGCACGGGCGATCAGGGGGCACACCGGCAGAGGAAGGAGGGGGATGCCTCGTGCCAATGAACGCCTCCATCTGATCGCCCTGCGCGCCAGCCTCTTGGAGATTACTGATGAACGCCTGCTTCAAAAAGGACGAAGCACGCCAAACCCTCAATCATGGGGGGTAAAGCCGAGGCGCAGCATTGCCAGCATAGCCTCAATCAACTGCGGCGCCTCTTTTTTGATATCAAAGAGATCCGGCGTCATGATCCAATTGGCGATAAGGCCGTGAATGAAGGAAAGCACCGCAATTGCTCCCGCCCGGACATCGAAATCCGGCGACAGCTGCCCCCTGTCCCTGGCATTGTGCAGAGCAATCTGGATACCCTGAAATCTCTCTTGACGGATAGCGGCATGGCGCAATCGAATGGCTTCGGTATCCTTGCTCCGGTCGCTGTCGTCAAACAAAATCCGGAACAGCTGCTGCTGGCGAGGATCCTCAACCAAACCGGTGAAGAAGGAAAGATAGAGGGCCTTCATTTTGCCCAGCGGGTCGGGTTCATCCCGGCTTTCACTGGCTTGCGCCAGGGGCTCGTAGAGCGACAGGACCTGGTCCCACAAGGTGTTGAGCAAGTCGGCCTTGTTGGCGAAATGCCAGTAGATGGCGCCTCGGGTGACGCCGGCCTCCTGGGCAATGTCAGCCAGCGAAGCATGGGCCGCCCCTTTGACGGCAAAGATTCGCACGGCGGCATCAAGAACGGCGCTGCGTGTCTCTTGGGCTTCTTCTTTTGTTTTTCGAGCCATCTTCGTTACTCCATTCGCAAGAACTTGAACCTGCTGAGTATCAGGACCGTTCCTTCCAACCGCCACCGAGCGCCTTATAGAGGTTGACCTGATTGATCAACTGCGCCAGCTGCACAACGAGGTACCGCTGACGGGCGCTGTAGAGCGATCTTTGGGCGTCGAGCAGGGTGAGAAAGCTGTCCAGCCCCTGCTGGTAGCGGTCCCTGGCCAGGGCATGATACTCCTGATTGGCAACCAGATTGGCATGTTGCGCCAGCAACTGCTGCACATAGGTGTCGCTTGCGACCAGGGCGTCTGCTGCCTCCTGAAAGGCGGTCTGAATGGCTTTTTCATACTGGGCAACGGAAATTTCCTTGCTGATCTTGGCGACGTCAAGCTCGGCCTGCAGCTTGCCGGCGGTAAAAATAGGCAGGTTGACGGACGGCGAAAAGAGCCAGGAGCCGGAATTGCCGTCAAAGAGTCCGGACAGGTCGCCGCTGATTCCCCCGGCATTGGCGGTCAGGCTGATGGTGGGAAAGAAGGCGGCCCTGGCTGCGCCAATATTGGCGTGCGCTCCTTTCAATACGTGCTCTGCGGCCATAATGTCGGGGCGTTGCAGCAGAATCCGCGACGACAGCTGGGCCGGTGGACGAGCCGCCATTGTTGACGAATTCAAACGGGTCGCGTCCTTGAACAACGATTGCGGCAAAGGCTCGCCAACAAGCAAGGTCAAACCGTTGATTTCCTGGGCAACCAAACGCTGGTACAGGGCCAGATTGGCCTTGGCCGTTTCCAGGCTGGTGCGCGATTGGGCCAGATCCAGCTGGGAGGCAATTCCCTCCTTGGCCCGCTGCTCGATCAGTTGAAAAGACTCCTCCTCGATGCGCAGGGTATCTTCAGTGATGCTCAACAATTCGTGATCGGCAAGCCAGGTGAGGTAGGCGCGCGCCACCTCGGCCACCAGACTGATCCGGGCGCTCCGAAAGGTTTCCTCCTGGGCCAGGTACTGCTCCAAAGCCTGATCCTTCAGATTGCGTACCCTGCCGTACAGGTCGAGTTCATAAGCGGTGACGCCCACCGAGGCCGAATAGACCTCACTGGTGGCATAGCCGCTGCCGCTCATCGTCCGTTGTTTGACCCCGCTGCCCTCACCGCTGATAGCAGGAAACAGGGCGGAACGCTGAATGCGGTACTGAGCCTGAGAGGCTTCGACATTGAGGGCCGATACGCGGAGATCGCGGTTGTTGGCCAGGGCCGAGGCGATGAGTTGCTGCAGTCGGGGATCGGAAAAATAATCCCGCCAGCCGAGTTCAGCATTGACCACGTCCGCATCTTTGGCCATTGCCGGACCGCTCTTATCATCCTGCCCCGCCGGCAATTGCTCAGCCACCGGCAGCTCTGGTTGCCGGTAATCAGGGGCCAGCGTACAGCCGCCCAGCAGAATGAGCAACAGGCCAACTGCGCATAATCGTGTTTGGGTGGAGTTCATTTCACACCTCCGTACCGGGCTCGACGCTTTCAATCGTCGCTCGCTTTGTTGTAAACAGCCGCAATACCACCACAAAAAAGAGAGGGATGAAAAAAATCGCCAGGACCGTTGCCGACAACATGCCGCCCAGCACACCGGTGCCGATGGCGTGTCGACTGTTGGCTCCCGCGCCGCTGCTGATCGCCAGCGGCAGAACGCCGAGCATAAAGGCCAGCGAAGTCATCAAAATAGGCCGGAGCCGCAGCCGGCAGGCATTGACCGTAGCCTCAACCAGATCTTTGCCCTTATCATACCGCCGCTTGGCAAACTCAACGATCAGAATGGCGTTCTTGGCCGACAGACCTATGGTGGTCAACAGGCCTACCTGAAAATAGACATCGTTTTCCATGCCGCGAAAAGAAGCGGCAGCCAGAGCGCCCAAGACACCGAGCGGAACGGCCAGAATAACAGAGAACGGCACTGACCAGCTTTCATAGAGCGCGGCCAGACAGAGGAAGACGACCAGGATCGAGATGGCGTACAAAGCGGGAGCCTGGGCCCCGGCCTGCTGTTCCTGATAGGAAGCGCCGGTCCACTCATATCCGATGCCGGCGGGGAGTTGCGCCACCAGCTCACCAATGATTTTCATGGCGTCACCGCTGGATTTGCCGGGCGCGGCCTCGCCGACGATCTCCACCGCTGAGTTGCCGTTGAACCGTTCCAGGCGGGGGGAACCAAAACTCCAGTGACCGCTGGCAAAGGTGGTGAAGGGGGCCATTGCGCCGCTGGCGTTGCGGACATACCAGTGGGCGAGATCTTCGGGCTGCATCCGGTACGGGGCATCGGCCTGGACATAGACCTTTTTCACCCGCCCCTGGTGGACGAAGTCGTTGACGTAATTCGAGCCCCAGGCTGAGGACAAGGTGGCGTTGATGTCGTTGACCGAAACCCCGAGGGCCATGGCCTTCTCGAAATCAATATCCACATTGTACTGGGGGGTATCTTCCATGCCGTTGGGCCGCACTCTGGTCAAATGAGGGTTCCCGGCCGCCAAACTGAGAAACTGGTTGCGGGCCTCGATCAATTTTTCATGCCCGAGCCCGCCGCGATCCTGGAGAAAGAAATTAAACCCGGTGGAGTTGCCCAGCCCCCGGATAGCGGGAAGATTGAACGCAAAGACCTGGGCTTCCTTGATTTGGGCAAAGGAACCCATGGCCCGACCGATGACGGCCGTCACCGACTGCTGCGGATTCTTCCGCTCGCTCCAGTCGCGCAGCTGGGCAAAGACCATGCCCATGTTCTGGCCGGTACCGGCAAAACTGAAACCGGCGACGGTAAAGGCCGACTTGACGTTCTCCTGCTCCTCGACCATAAAATGATCGCGCACCCGGTTAAGGACCTCCTGGGTCCGTTCCTGGGTAGCGCCGGTGGGCAGTTGCACCATGGTGAGAAAGACGCCCTGATCCTCCTCGGGCAAGAAGGAGGTCGGCAGCGTGGTGAACAGGTAGGCCATGGCGCCGATGAGCAGGAGATAGAGCAGGCCGAAACGGCCGGTGCGTCTCAGGACATAGCCCACGCTGTCGCGATAGCCGTCGGCGCTGCGCTCGAACGTCCGGTTGAACCAGCCAAAAAAGCCGCGCTTCTGGCCATGCCCGCCCTTCCGCACCGGTTTGAGCAGGGTGGCGCACAGGG
>JBBQCO010000125.1:0-9343 GCA_038318785.1 Desulfobulbales bacterium
CGCCGTCCGCTGGATCATCTCACACGCGCGTCCGTATGGTTGCCTCGGGCTCATGGGCAAAGCGGTGGGCATTGAGGGCAATACCGCGCACAAACTTGGCCACGGCCTCGGCCTCGGAGGCTCCGGAAACAACGGCATCGAAGATATGGCTCATGCCGAGGACACCGCAGGTGATGGAAAAGCCGGTGGTTGGTGGCGGGATGGCGGCGTAGTCGAGCTGGTAATAGGTGGAGAGCAGCTCAATGGTAAAACCCATGGAGGCGCCGCATTCGGCATTCCAGCCCATATCTGCCACCTCACCGCCACGAAAACGGACAAACTTGATGTCGCGGCTGCCGCAATCCAGAAGAACAAAGTCGTCGCGGTCGACCAAGCATCTCCCCCCCCTGGCCAGGGCAGTCAGTTCATTGATGCTCTTTCGGCTTCTAAGAGCGGCGTTGTGGCCGGTGGCCAGGTCGGCCCGGAATTGGCGATCAAGTATCCGGGTGGCGACAATCCTCGGTGCGACTTCTTCGTCTGTGTTCAGGATTTTGCAGTATGAGGTCCCAAAATCGGCCAGCAGCATCAGGCGTGACTCCCGCTGTCCGGCTCAATACCGGAGAGTTCGAGGAAGGCCTCGATCTTGGCGCGGGTGGAACTGCCGGCGCTGACGTCACAGTCAACCGCAATGGCTCGGGGATGCCGAGCCGCCAGATGTTTGGCAAGCGCCGATTTGGCACAGAAGGACTGGGAGAAAAAGACGGTGGGAATGGTGGGATCAAACAGACGTTCCAACGCAAGATCAGCCGGGGTCTTGTTTTCCATGCACCGGGTCCAGCCAAAGACATGGGTGGTGGCGGGGAAAGGCAACAGGAGCGAGAAATCCCTGGGTGGGACCCCCCAAAAACCGCAACTCGGCTGGCTCCGTTCCATTGCCGCAAAGGGCAGGGCTGATTGCACCCCCTTGGTGATCCGGCTGAACTTTTCCATCAACGGTAAACGGCTGGTGCAGAGCGGGTGGCCAAAGGCGAGGGTGTCTTGGTTGCGGGTGCGGATGACCGGTACGCTGAGCATGTCGGCCAGGATTTCCGCGACATGGAGGGCGCAGTCACACTTGCCTGGTCCGACGTCGATATAGACCATGTCCAGCGGCAGATGCAAACAGTTGAGGATCACGGTGCGCAGGATGGCGCAGTAGACCCGGGGAATGAGGGAGGCGGTCTGGTCGATGGGGGCCCGGACTTGCAGTTCGTCAAGGTCAACGATGACATTGCCCGCGCGGTTGATCTCCTCAATGACGGCGAGCGGAGGAACCCCGACAATGCCGATACGCCGGGGCATCAGGTATCCTCACGCACCAGCAGGATAAGACCGAGGCACCCGACCACCAGATGCACGGACAGGGCCGCCGCCAAGGGCGGGAGATAGCTGGCTTTGGCCAGGGATTGCAAGGTGGTGTAGATACCCCAACAGGCAAAGGCCATGGCGCAACTCACCGGAATGGCCAGCGACAGGTCGCGGCCCCATTTGCGGTAGACGATGAGAAGGAGAGGTAGCCCCAGCAGAAGCAGGGGCAGGCCGAGGAAGGTGTAGGAGATTCTGCCGTAAAATTCAGCCCAGGCCTTGTTGTTTTCTTGATCGGAGCGGGTGTTCTTAGTTTCTTTATACAACTCAACCAGCGAGAGTTCCATTGACCGGTAGGCCGGCACAAAGAAATCTTCCGGCTGCTCGGGAAAATCGAAACGCCGGTCCTTGAACAATTGGGTGGCAAAGCGGTTGCCTGTGGCATCCTGGAACTGGCCATTGTGGAGCGTCCAGACGCCTTTCTCCCAAACCGCTGTTTCCGCTGCGATCAAGGAGCGGGTTTCGTAGGTCGTGTTCCAAGTGGTGTAGGAGAAGTTGTTGAAAACATTTTTTTGGGGATCGGGGCGGGCAAAGGAATAAAAACCATCGTGGCCCCGATAATAATAACGGCCGTTGCGGTAAATCCCCAGGGGTACCTTACCCTTGACCTCTCGGTTCCAGATGTGGTTGGTGGCGGCGATGGTCTTGGGCAGCACTAATTGGGCCATGGCGAGAAAAAGCAGGATGCAGACCATGGCCGCGCCGATGATAGGCCGTGTGATTTTTTTAAGCGGGATGCCGCACGCCTTGAGGGCGATGAGTTCGTTGCTGTGATTGAGGACACCAAGGGTGACAACGCCGGCGAGAAGAATGCAGACCGGGCTCATCATATCGATGATGAAAGGGATGTTGAGGAGAAAAAACTTGGCGATCAGTTCAACGGATTTGCCTTTTTCGAGGAAATTATCGATTTTCTCAAAAAAATCGATCAGCAGGTAGATGCTGATGAAGCTGGCCATGATCAAGCTGAGATTACGGATAAAATGGGCAAGGATGTAACGGTAGAGCAGTATCATGGATCGGGTTCTTCTCTGGATCGTCGACGCTGTGAGGTGAACGGCGCGTCTGGCGGTGCGGTCCTATGCTGGCCACACCCGGGGTACGCGGCTGATTACTTGTACCTGTAGTAATCCCTTGACCGGTTTCAGTCAAGGGCTACGACGACTCAGGCATCGTCCCTCTGGATGCCTCACTTCCGGAAAGACGGCGCTTGCACTTCTCGCTGTCTCTGTGTAAGTTGTCGCGTCCGTGTTTTTCATTTTTTGTCATCTGAGACAGGCAATGCAGAGGAAGTGCTTACCTGAAGTCTCTGTTCGTCCGATGAGTCGTATCATCACCGCATTGGTTTCGAGCGGCTATCGAACAGCGGGCCGCCCGTATTCAGCGGATAAGGCCTTTTTCACTGCGGTTGCTTCAAGAGACGGTGGTGTTTTTCATTTGATCTTTGTCTATGCAGAAACGACTCGAAAAAATTGCTGACAACAATATAACACGCAGCGCCAGCAAGAATTCGGCTGTGGCCCGCCTTAACGGGCTCTGGGCCATCTTCGAACGGTGCGACAACGTCCTTATCGTCATCAGCGCCGACCCCGACGCCATTGCTTCAGCCATGGCGCTCAAGCGTCTGCTCAGCTATCGGGTGCACAGCGTTACCATCGGCTATCCTAACGAAATCCGCCGTCTTAATAACCTGACCATGGTGGAGCGCCTGAAGATCCCCATCGAGCGGCTCCACACCCTGTCGATGAAGGATTATAATAAAAAAATTCTTCTCGATTCCCAGCCCAATCACCTCGCCTGCTTCGAGAAGATGACCTTTAACGCGGTGATCGATCATCACCCGGTCACCACCGGCTGGGATGCAGCCTTCATTGATATCCGCCCCGAATATGGCGCTGTCGCCTCCATGATGGTCGAATATCTTCGGGCCGCCGGCATCAAGCCTTCTGTTTCCCTGGCCACGGCCCTGTTCTATGGGGTTAAGGTGGATACCCAGAATTTCCAGAAACAGAATATGCAGGTCTCGGACAGCATCTGTTTCAGGTACCTGTTCAGCATCGCCAACCTCAATCTGGTACGGAAGTTTGAGCTCACCGAGTTGCGCCGCTCGGAACTCCGCTATTTCCGGACTGCCCTCAATGAAGTCAAGGCGAGCAACCGCCGGGCCTATGTCCATCTCGGCAAGGTCAGTACCCCTGATATCCTGGTGATTATTGCTGATTTCTTCAACCGGGTGGAAGGCTTCGATTGGGTTGTTGTTTCCGGCGTTCACGGGGAGAAGTTGGTTGTGATCTTCCGTTGTGACGGCTATCGTAAAAACGCTGGGAAACTCGCCAAGACTACCTTCGGTCGCTTCGGCCCCGCAGGTGGCCACAGGGAAGCGGCACGAGCGGAATCTCCCTTGAAGAACCTGCCGTTGCGCGAGAATCAGGAATTCACCACCAAAACCCTCATTCGCCTCACCACCCAGCACATCAAATAACCTTCATGCCGCTGGTCGACGGCTCTTTCCGGGCTGCCGGTTTTGCCATCGGCGTGTGAGAAATTGCTTGCACCTTTTAAGGGGTTAGGCATATTATGCGAGGCAGACCTCTTCTCCTTATGGCGCCTTGAGGCAAGCCCTGCCCCTGGGGTACGGGCGCCGATACTCCATCTGCACGGTGTTCTATGTACAAACCCCCGACCTTGGCAATGATCCTGGCAGGTGGCCGCGTCGATGAACTGGGTGTGCTGACTCATTACCGGCCAAAATCGGCTGTTCCCTTCGGCGGCTTTGCCCGGGTGATTGATTTTCCCCTTTCCAATCTGCTCCACTCCGGCATCGAGCGTATCGCCATCCTCAGTCAGTACCGCTCCTACTCCTTGATCAACCACATCGGCACCGGTGCCGCCTGGGACATGATTGGCCGTAATCGCGGCATCTCCATCCTGCCGCCCTTTAAGGATTACGATAATCCCCACTGGTACCGGGGCTCTGCCGACGCGGTCTATCAGAATCTCGATTATATGCAGTATTACGGGCCCTCGGTGATCCTCATCCTTTCCGGCGACCATATATACCAGATGGATTACCGCAAGATGATCCGCTACCATAACGAGCAGGACGCCGATCTGACCGCAGCCTTCATCAAGGTGCCGCTGGAATCGGCTTCACGCTTCGGGGTGGCGGAGATCGCCGACGAATTCGCCGACGGCGGCCGCATGCTTTCCTACGAGGAGAAGCCGGCGGCGCCCAAGGGGCAGTGGGCCTCGCTCACGGTGTTCTGTTTTCGTCCCTCGGTCCTTTTCGAGGTGCTGAAAAAGAACCAGCAAAATACCTCCTATGAATTTGGCCGTGATATTATCCCCATGATGATGCGTGAAAAATACAAGGTGCATGGCTATAAGTTCCGGGGCTACTGGGGCTACACCAAGACCATTGACGAGTACTGGCAGACCTCGATGGATCTGCTCGGACCAGAACCCAAGATCGATCTCGAGGCCTGGGGGATCCGCACCAATCTGGCCCATCGCAATATCGCCGACCGGCAGCCGGTGAAGATCGGCGCGCACGGTAGTTTGGACAATTCCATGGCCTACAACGGTTGCATCATCGAGGGAACAGTGCGCAACTCGATCCTTTTCCCCGGCGTCCGGGTCATGGCCGGGGCCGAGGTCAATGACTCGATCCTCTTTTTCGATAACACTGTCCATCAAGGCGTTCGTCTCAACCGGGTGGTCAGCGACGTCAACACGATATTCAACCGCAACGTCCGGGTCGGTGCTCCGATTTGCGAAAAACCGAGCCGGGTCAGCGTTATTGGCTGGAACAACAACGTGCCGGAGGGCTTTCATATCGGTTGCGGCTGTCGGGTGGCCCCACGGATCGCGGCGGAAAAATGGCCCAAGGACAAACTTGACGACGGGGAGGAACTGCAATGAGAGAAAGCGGCGATGCCCTCGTTCTCCTCCTGGCCGGCGGGATCGGCAGCCGGTTGAATCTCTTGGTGGGACACCGCGCCAAGCCGGCGGTCCCGTTTGGCGGGATTTATCGAATTATCGATTTCTGCCTGTCCAATGTAATGAATTCCGGTCTGACCAAGGTGGGTGTGCTCACCCAGTACAAGCCCCTTTCGCTCATGGCCCATATCGGCGATGGCGCGGCCTGGGATTTCACCGGCCGGACGCGAGGAATTAAAATCCTGCCGCCTCGAACAGGGGAAAGTGAGTCTGACTGGTACAAGGGGACTGCGGACGCTATCCGCCAGAATATCGATTTCATCCTTGCCAACCCATCGGAGCAGGTGGTGATCCTCTCCGGCGACCACATTTATCACATGGATTTTGACGCCATGCTCTCCTATCACCAGCATAAAAAGGCGGATGTCACCATCGGCATGATGGTGGTGCCCAAGCGCGATATTCATCAGTTCGGCACCGGCATCATCGACCACGAAAACCGGATCATCGACTGGGAGGAGAAGCCCGCTGTCCCTCGTACCAATCTCGCCTCCATGGGCATCTATGTTTTTGACACCAAATATTTGCTTCGCACTCTGGGACTCGACCGAAAGGAGGTCGATTTCGGTATGGACATCATTCCGCGGGCCATCAACGAGGACCGGGTCTATGCCTACCCCTTCTACGGATATTGGCGGGATGTCGGCACGATCCAATCGTATTGGGAAACCAATATGGACATTATTCGGGAAAATTCCGGTATCTCGCCGGAAGAGTGGGAGATCCGGCCTAATCCTGAATACAGCGGCCGCCCCATGGACTATGCTCCGGCACGATTCCTCCCCGGCAGCAAGGTGGCCTCGTCGATGATTTCCTCCGGTTCCGTGATCGAGGGTACGGTGATCAATTCGGTCCTTTCCCCTGGCGTTCGGGTAAAAAAGGGGGCGGTGGTGACCAATTCGGTCATTTTTGAAGATGGTGTCATTGAGGAAAATGCGGTGGTTGATCTAGCGATTCTGGACAAACGCGCTCAGGTTGGGGCGGGAGCCGTGGTCGGGCAGGGCGACAATTTAACCTTGGCCAATAAACAGTTTCCCAAGCACCTCTATACCGGTATCTCCTTGGTCGGTAAGGAGGCTAAAATTCCTGCCAGGGCGAAGGTCGGCCGTAATTGCATTGTCAACTTCGGTTACAACGAGGACGCTTTCAACAGAAACAATGCTCTCGCCGACGGCGAGTCGGCCTGATGCGGCGGTTGGACGCGGATCGGGCAAGAAGTGCTTGCAAGGGAATGGTTAACTGAGTATTTTCTTCGCCCTGAAGAGGGCGATGATCAGTGGCATCATCAACGCTGTGAATGCTCTTGACCGGGAAGGATAAACTTAAAAACGCTCCAGTAGCTCAGGTGGATAGAGCTCAGGATTCCTAATCCTGGTGCCGCAGGTTCGAATCCTGCCTGGAGCACCATGGAAAACAAGGGGTTAGCTGGTATTTTCAACCAGTTGGCCCCTTTTTTTGTTCGATTTTCGATTGATTTTTTCTGCTTTCTTTTTGTTTTTATTGAGATAAAAGTGGAACAAGAAATGGAACAAAAAATTTACCAAAAAATGATGGGAGATAATGCTATGGCCCGTATTCAGACCCGTTAGGGATAGTCAGTGATCAGAAGGAAACGCTTCCGGCGGCAGCAAAGAAATATTTATATCGTCCTTGGGCAACGCGGCTTTCCGCGCCGGAAGTTTATCCAAGGGGATATTGATGGCATTAGCGATCATTTTCTGGTTCCCGATTTCATCTTGGCCGCGCACATCGACAAGGAGGACATTCTTACTCTCGCCAGTGACGGCCTTGCGGAAATCGGCCAGCGACACCTCGCCCTTCGCCAGCTTTCGCTCCCATTTGACTGCGGCGGCAGTGATCGGGCCTTTCTCGATCTTACCTCCTGCCTGCTCCCTGTTGGCGCAGCCCCCGGCCAAGAGAACGAGCACCAAACATATCCGCACCATTGCAGCAAAATTTACTTCAAAAGAAACCTCCGGAATTGTGGAATGAGCATATCTTGCCGGTGACGCTCGCCCGCTGAATCCGGAGCAGGGAGTGAGCTGATATCTAATGTGAAATGGTTGCCGTCATGGGGGCTGGGGTGACGTGCTGGGAATGTTCAAGCCAATATAGGTTGACAGACCTGAAACCACTGTCAAGTCAGACTCCTGCAGGGAGAATTTTGGCCTGGTAGACGGCAACAACCCGTCAGATGATGTTAATCAACGGTTGACTGATGAAATACACTCCCAGTGCACCGATGCAGACCCCGGCCAACTTCCGAAAGTACTGGCTGCCCTGCTGCCAGGCACTATTGACCAGGAACCGTTTCACCAGGGCGGTGGAACTGCCAGCCAGGGCAATGGGGATGCAGTGGCCCAGGCCAAAGAGGGTGATGAACACCAGTCCGGTCAGAATTTTTTGCTGCACAGTGATGATGGCGAGAATCGGGGCGATGAAGCCAAAGGTGCAGGAACCGGAGAGAATACCGTAGGCCAACCCGAGAACAAAGGCGCCGGTCAGTCCCTTGACCTTGATTCGGGCCATGAGACCATTGGACATCGAACAAGCAGCCACGCCGAGAATGTCCAGTGCCACCCAGATCAAGACCGCGCCGACAACCAGGTTCATATACGGCCCGACATCGCCGAGCATTCGGCCGAGCAGTGTACAGATCACCCCGATAACGGCGATGGTGATGAACAGACCAAGGGTGAACAGGACTGCGTACAGAGCGGCTCTCCGGCCGGCCATGGCCTGATCCTGACCGGCGACATAGCCAACAATCAGTGGAATGGAAGCCAAATGGCAGGGGCTGAACAGAACGCTGACCATACCCCAAAGAAAACAGCCCAAGGCCCCCAGGAGAATGCCCTGAGTCATCCAGGAATTGATGGCGAGGAATACTTGATCCATAAATTACTTGACTCCCAGTTTTGTGAACATGGACACAATCGAATGCTTATCCAAAAATCCCTCATGCCGGGTGATTTCTTTGCCTTGGGCATCATAAAAAATCTGAGTGGGAATGGCCCGGATGCCGAACTTCGGTCCAGCCTCGGGATTTTTCCAGACATCGATGAAGATGACGGCGGCTCTCCCCTGGTATTCCTTCTCCAATTCTTCCATGATCGGTGCCATCATTTTGCAGGGGATGCATTCTTTCGCTCCCAGATCCACCATGGTCACCATGTTTGGAACGGGAATCTGAGGAATTTGCTCAGCCTTGGCCAAGGAATCGCCCGACTTGAAAAAAAAGGCGACGACTCCTAAAAAAACGAGGGCCGCTATGAGGCCCCGAAAAATAGTGCTGTTCACACACGACTCCTTGCTCAGAGATGGATCATTGCTTTGCTGATGACCGAGGCGATGGACGCGGTCGAGACCTCTGTTTTTCCCTTCTCAAAACCAAGGTCGCTCAACCGCAGGTGGTTGACCTTGGAAAACCCTGCGATTTCAAGAGTTTTCCGGGTGCAATCGAGAGGACAACCGTCGATAGCCAGAATCGACTGGGCCGCTTCGGCTGACTTGACGATACCGCTGACCCGGCCGCTGATTCCGGCCAAACAGGCCATCTTGCCGGAACCGTCTCGGGTCAGTTTTCGTGCGGTCTGATCGGCCAATTCACCGACATCGGCACACCCTGAACATGAAAAAATCACTTTGGGGCCTGCATCCCCCCCACCACAGGAACAGCCGCACCCGCTTTGCATTGCACTCATTGCTTTCTCCTTTACTGTAATAGCTTTTTCATTTCTTCCAGCGACGGCACCTTGCCAACGCTTTTTACTTCCCCATTGACCACCAAGCCGGGGGTCATCATGACGCCAAACGACATAATAAAGGTGTTGAAAAGAACCAGCAATAACGACGAAAAAACAGTTGATTAAATTGAAAAAGCCTCTATTCTGGACAGAGTTTTCCCGCTAAAAAAAACACATCCAAAACGAGGCTTTATGCATCACAAGAATATCAGGGC
>JBBQCO010000126.1:0-9261 GCA_038318785.1 Desulfobulbales bacterium
CGAGACCTCTGCAATCGTCACCACGGCAAAACAGATGGACTGGCCGGAGGGTGGCGTTAGTTACGGAATAGTCAACCGGGAAAGCCAGGGTGAAGTGACCCGGCGATTAAAGGTCTGGTTCACCGACAACCAGGGCAACCCCTCCATTTTCTGGGTGAACATCAACCAGGAGGCGGCTATCGAGCGACCTTCCGGAACCTATCTCCTTAACATCCGCCAACTGTACGCCACCGGCCTGCAAGTGACCAAGGATCCCGGCGTCTGGCTGGTGTACGGCGGTTGCCTGCTCATGCTTATTGGCTTATATATCGCCTTTTTTCTCTCACACCGTAAAATTTACGTTTTTGTGCAGCCAGGGGCGAACAGCAGCCGCATTCTTTTCGCTGGCGAGGCCAATAAAAACAAGGTAGGCTTCGAAAGTAAATTTTCTGAGCTTATCAATAAGTTAGAGAAATAATTCCGATCAATACCTATTCCCAAGGCCCCTTGCCTGTCAACGGATAGACTATGGACAGCTCCCAACTCTTTGGCATCACCATGATTGCCTACCTCCTGGCCGCCGCCTTTTATCTCGGCCTGTTTCTTTTTAAAATCAAACGCCTCGGTTTCATCGGCATGATGCTGGCCCTGGGCGGCACCGGCGTGCAAACCGTGGCCATTGGCCTCCGCTGGTCCGAATCCTACCAGTTGGGGGCCGGCCATGCGCCGCTCACCAACATGTACGAATCACTGGTCTTTTTCGCCTGGTGCACCACCATTTTTTATCTTGTTTTGGAATACCGTTTCAAAACGCGCGTTATGGGCGCTTTTGTCATGCCCTGTGCAGCGGTTGCCATGGCCTACGCCTCATTTTCCGACCGGATCGACGACCAGATCAGCCCGCTCATCCCTGCCCTGCAGTCAAACTGGCTGATCGCCCATGTGGTGACCTGCTTCATCGGCTACGCTGCCTTTGCCGTGGCCGGAGGCCTTGGCCTGATGTATCTCCTCAAGCAGTCGGCCAGCGATAAAACCAGCACCTCCTCCTTGACCGCTTCCCTGCCGGACCTGAAAGTGATCGACGATCTGACCCATAAAACCATTGTTTTCGGCTTTATGTGGCTTTCCGCCGGAATCATCACCGGCGCGGTTTGGGCCAACGAGGCATGGGGCACCTACTGGAGTTGGGATCCTAAGGAAACCTGGTCGATTATCACCTGGTTTCTTTACGCCTCGACCCTGCACGCCCGCTTCACCAGAGGCTGGCGCGGACGTCGTATTGCGTGGATGGCTATTTTTGGTTTTTTTGCGGTCTTTTTCACCTATTTTGGGGTCAATTTCTTCCTTTCCGGACTCCATAGCTACGGCTCGGTCTAACCTCTCTGAAGACCGGTATATCAAGGGACAACGAAACATGGTTTTCAAACATCAGTTGCCTTGACAACCGCTCCGTCGCCACGATATAAGGCATCATCGTATTTACTCTTTTCTTAACTGTGTGTCGTAGTAAGGAGGCTGGTCATGAAAAAAACGCTGATTTACGGCGTTTTCGTGGCATTCTGTTGTGTCCCCTATTCATTAGGCAATACAACGACTGCGGATAAAGGCTCGTTGGAAATTACCCTCCAGTCAACCATTGATCCTGCAAAAACATCAAATCCGGCGCAGTTTCCCCACGGGGCACACCAAGCCAGACTGGAATGCAGAACCTGTCATCACAGCAAGAGCGCCGAAGGCAAGCGACTCTCGTACGTCGAAGGACAAAAAATCGAAAAATGTGAAGCCTGCCATAACAGTAAATCGGGTCTCCCGGAAAAAATCTCCACCTTTAAAAATGCCGCCCACACCCTCTGCCAAGGATGCCACCGAAAAAACAGGCCGGAACTGGTCAAATGCTCGGTCTGCCATAAAAAATAACCGCCATTATTTGCCCAAAAACCTGCAAAAAGAAAACGGCTGTCCCTTCGGAGGACAGCCGTTTTCGTTACAACACCCTGCGCAACAGAACAGGTGTTAATCAATCGATTGCTTTTGGTTACGCCTGTCTCATCTTACTCCACATGCATCCTGGAGATATCCCCCACTCGTAGAACCAGTTCTCCCAAGGCAGTCAACAGATTCAACCGGTTGCGGCGGACCGCCTCGTCCTCAGCCATTACCATGACTTTATCAAAAAATTGATCCACAGGTCCTTTCATTTCCAACAGTTCGAGCAAGGCGGAAGGGTAGGCCCGACTCTCAAGCAGCGGCAGGGCCTTTTCCCGCACCTTGGCCAAGGCGGCAAACAGTTCCTGTTCGGCCGGTTCGGCCAGCAAGGCGGGATTCACCACAGTTTCCTTGTTTTCCTTAATGATATTGCGAATACGCTTAAATGAACCGGCCAATACCCGGAAGCTTTCCTGGCCCCGAATTTGGTTCAAGGCCGCAATCCGTGCCAGGCAGTCGATCGGATCGTCAAAATCGACGGCGGTAGCCGCCTCAACCA
Organism: Desulfobulbales bacterium; assembly: GCA_038318785.1. Taxonomy (GTDB): domain Bacteria; phylum Desulfobacterota; class Desulfobulbia; order Desulfobulbales; family Desulfobulbaceae; genus Desulfobulbus. Next base: position 2,465 of record JBBQCO010000126.1, read on the forward strand.
ATTCCTGGGGAAGGCCAGAGGCAATCTGTTCATTTTCGAAACGAAGTCGAATAAAAGCCACCACCTCGGCGGCAACGTCCGTTTGCTGATCGAGCTTTTCGGCATACCCGGCGAGAGCGGCGGTGGCGGTTTCCATCAAGGAAAGGGAGATGTTCAGCCCACGAATGATACTGATCAAACCGATGGCCTGCCGTCTCAGGCCAAAAGCATCCTTGTTGCCCGTGGGCTTCTCGCCGATAGCAAAACAGCCCACCAGGGTGTCCATGCGATCGGCTATGCCCACCAGGCCGCCGAGCAGAGACTGCGGCACCTCTCCATTGGCCCGGAGTGGTAAATAATGTTCCTCGATGGCCTGGGCAACGGCAGGTTTTTCCCCGTCATGCAGGGCATAGACCCGCCCCATGATGCCTTGCAATGAAGGAAACTCTCCCACCATGGCGGTCAAGAGATCAGCCTTGGCTAATTGAGCGGCACGGATGACGTCCTCGCGCAGCTCTGGAGCGATGCGAGCGGCCAAGCTGCCGGCAAGCCTGCTGATTCTTTCGCTCTTGGCCTGCATGGTGCCCAACTTTTTCTGAAAGACAATCCCATGCAACTCCGGGCAACGATCGGCCAGCGGTCGTTTACGATCTTCCTTAAAAAAGAATAACCCGTCCTCAAGGCGCGCCCGTAAGACCCTCTCGTGACCGTTAGCGGCCAGGGACTGATCCTTGACCCTGGTGTTGTTGACTGCCACAAAGAGCGGCAGCAGCTTCCCGTCCACCCCAACGACCGGAAAATATTTCTGATGCTCGCGCATCGAGGTGACGAGGGCTTCCTCTGGTATTTGCAAAAATTTCTCATCAAAATGGCCACAGATGCCGTAAGGATATTCGACCAGGTTGGTCACCGTATCGAGCAACCCTTCGTGGAGAACCGGCTGCGCTCCGGGAGTATCCACCCCCATGCTGACCGCACTTTTCACTTCTTCGACCACCTTGGCTTTACGCTCCACGGGATCGGCAATAACGAACCGGCCCGCTAGACCGCTGAGGTACGAATCTATCCCGGTGACCGAAAAGCTGGCCGGAGCCAGAAACCGGTGACCGCGGGTCGTGCCGACGCTGTCCAACCCCTCGAGAGTGAGGGGGATCACCGCACCGTCATACAAGGCGAGCAACCATTGGATAGGACGGGCGAAGGTCATATTGTAATCAGCCCAGCGCATGGATTTGGGGAACACAAGTTCGCGGACAAGGGATTCCAGTAAGGCGGGCAGGAGAGCAGAGGTCTCCTGCCCCTTGACATCCTCCACCACCATCAGATACTCCCCCTTGGCAGTGGTGACCACCTGGATCTGTTCCGGCTCAAAACCACGCGATCGAGCAAAACCGACAGCTGCCTTGGTCAGTTTGCCGTCACCGTCAAAGCCTGCTTTTTTCGAGGGACCAATGTGCTCCTGACGACAGTCCGCCTGTCGGGACTGCAATCCATCAATGGCCAAAGTCAGACGCCTTGGGGTGCCGAAGGTTCGAATCGATTCAAAAACGAGCTCCAAGGATCGCAGTTTCTTAGCAGCATCGGCTGCCAAAGCATCAAGGGCCGGTTGTATGTAACCGGCTGGAATTTCTTCTGTTCCGATTTCAAAGAGAAGTTCACTCATTGCAGTCCGCTCTTGTTGGATTGATTGAACATTATGAAGGGATAAACACCTCGTTTCCGGCAGTAGGGCAAGAAACACGGTCTCCCCCCGAACCATCTGTCGGATCCGATACAGGTTCAGGCCACTCGGTCGAGGCAAATGTTGAATACCCGCTGGCAATATTTTTCACAACAACTTTGTACCAGTGAAAAGAGCCATTTATTTGCAGGGCTGCACTGATCCGGTGGCACATGGATTCCACGGTTTCCGGCTGGGCTGTTTGCGAGGCCGTACCACGTTCAATGAGGCTGATCAGATCCTCGATCCAGAGAAAGCGCTTCATGCGAACGGCAACGGTGATCTCACCCCAGAGACCGGAAGAAAAAACCGTGGCCGGCGACCCTATTGGGCTCGGTAACGTCACCGGAATATCAACCTCTACAACAAGATCAAAGACTTGAGAGAGCGTACCGTGCAGACGGCAATCATATCGCTCCATCCAGGGAGTGCGATCTGATTGTTCGCTTTTAAGAAAATAAGGAAATTCGATCTCCAGGTGGGCCGCCTCGGCCTCCAGGCGCACCTTCATTTCCTCGAGAATGAGATGGAAAGTTTTCAGGTTGAATTGTCCGTGAAAGCGATTGAGAATCTCGACAAACCGGCTCATATGGGTGCCTTTGAACCGGTGCGGCAGATTGACATACATATTCATCCGGGCCAAGGTCGGCTGGGTTTTACTCTCCTTATCGAGAACAATAATCGGGTAGGTGATGGATTTGACGCCCACCTTGCGAATATTGATACGCCGGGAGTCGTGGAGATTCTGGATATCTTTCATGCGGGGAACGGTGCGGTACCCTGGCAAGGGCTAACGCGGGGACCGTAGAGACAAAGAGCCAACCAATCAGAGGAGATACTTTCGGACAGTGGCCTTAAGCTCGTCCATATTGGCCGACTTAACCACATAGGCCTCGGAGGCCCAACTGCCAAAATCCTGTTTGTATTCCTGGTAGGCCGAACTAAGAATAATGGGCAGTTGAGCGCGAAATTCCTTCATCTGGCGCAACACTTCAATGCCGTTCATTCCCGGCATATTGATGTCCAGGATGACCAGATCTGGTGGGTTTTCCCGGAATTTTTCCAGGGCCTCGACACCATTGTAGGCCGAATCCACAACATAGCCCTCTTCCTCGAATTCCTCCCGATAGAGCAGTTGGATGCTCTCCTCGTCATCAACCAGCAAAATACGATTTGTTTTCATGGCGGCCTCCTACAGTTTCACCTCACGGAGGTATCGGCAAGTCTCCTCCGGCGGCATGGGATTGATGTAGAATCCGGTTCCCCATTCAAATCCGGCAATAGAGGTCAACTTGGGAACGATCTCAAAGTGCCAGTGATAATGATCCAACGGACCGGAACGCAGAGGTTGAGTGTGCAGCACAAAATTATAGGGAGCATGAGGAATACAGGTGTCCAGTCGCCGCAGGGTCTCGGAAAAGAGCTCAGCCAGGGAGATCAGGGAGGCGTCATCCTGCTCAATGTAGGAAGAATTATGTTGTTTGGGCATTACCCACATCTCAAACGGTGAGCGGGGTGCAAAGGGCGCGAGGGTGACAAAATGGTCGTTTTCACAAACCAAGCGGACTTTTTGTTGGATCTCCTGGCGGATGATGTCGCAAAAAATACACCTGTCCTTGTATTTATAATAGGAAAGGCTCCCCTCGAGCTCAGAGGTAATCATCCGGGGCAGGATCGGCAGGGCCACCAACTGGGAATGGGAATGTTCAAGCGAAGCTCCGGCAGCCTTGCCAAAATTTTTAAAGACCACCACGTAATTGAAGCGGTAATCCTTGGCCAGATCGCGGATACGATCCCGAAAGGCCTGAAAGGTGAGGAGCATGTCATGTGGTGCCAAATGGGAAAACCGGTCCTGATGATTCGGACTTTCGATAATCACCTCGTGGGCGCCGATGCCATTCATCCGGTCATAGAGACCTTCTCCCTGTTTATCGAGGTTGCCTTCAATGATCAGGGCGGGATATTTATTGGGAACAACCCGGAGTTTCCAGCCGGGGGTGTTGGGGTAGCCCCAATCCCGGCCGTAGACCAGCACTTCGTCCGGTGTGGTTTTCTCGTTGCCTGGACAGAGAGGGCAGAACCCTCCCTTTACCTTGTAGTCCTCCACCAAAAAATCAGTGGGCCGTTTGCCCCGTTCCTGGGCGATAATGATCCAGCGGCCGAGGATCGGATCTTTTCGTAATTCAGGCATAAAGAAACGGTTATCGCCCCTGTTCTTTTTCGCGCTGTTCCTGACGGGACTTACAGTCAATACAATACTTCGCAACCGGACGGGCCTGGAGCCTTTTTATCGCTATATCGCATCCGCATCCGGCACAGACGCCGAATGTTCCGTCGTCAATCCGTGCCAAGGCCTCTTCAACCTTGTCCATCAGCTTGCGTTCTCTGCCGCGGATGCGCAACTCGAAGCTGCGGTCCGACTCCATGCTGGCCCGATCGTTGGGATCGGGTATATTGCCGGCATGACTGGTCATCTCGTTCAAAGTCTGTTCGACATCGACGTTGATCTCGGCCTTCATCGCTTCAAGCTGCTCTTTGAAACGCAGCAAATCCTGTTCATCCATGTTTATTCTCCAGCAAGGTGGTTCTCATGATTTGCCTCAAGAGCAAACGAGGCAGACGGTCTGACAAACGGTCCGCTCTTACCGCCGCTTTTGCGCAGAAGACGGATGTTCGAAATCACCATGGTTTTATCAACAGCCTTGCACATATCATAGACAGTAAGTGCTGCCGTCGAAACCGCTGTCAATGCCTCCATCTCCACCCCGGTCCGCCCGGTTATCGAGACCGTCGCCTCAATATCGATGGTGCACTGCGCATCATTGAACGAAAAGGCGATATCCGCACCGGTGATCGCCAGAGGATGGCACAGGGGAATCAACTGGTCCACTTTTTTTGCCGCCATAATGCCGGCTATCCTCGCCACCCCCAGGACATCGCCTTTCTTGACCGTGCCCTGGCGGATCATGTCGTATGCCTGTCTCGACATGGTGATCGATCCGGCCGCTGTCGCCTGCCTGACCGTCTCACCCTTTTCGCTGACATCCACCATGCGGGCATGACCGCTGGCGTCAAAATGAGTGAACTCGCCGTCCTCAGCCATTGGCCACCTTTTCCTGGTCACCGCTCTTTTTCTTCTGCTTGCCGAGATGTCCATGTAACAGACGGGCGAAGAAGCCCTCTTCCTCATGTTCCTTGTCCAATGCCTCGAACTCACGGAGGAGTTCTTTTTGGTCCTTGGTCAATTTGGCGGGTGTTTGCACCTGCACTTCGACCACCATGTCGCCCTTACTGCCACCTCGCAGACTGGGTACGCCTTCCCCCCTCAGGGTGAAGCGTTCTCCCGACTGGGCACCAGCGGGAATCTTTAACTTTGCAGTGCCGTGAATCGTGGGCACATCCGCCTCGCAGCCAAGGGCGGCCCGTACCATCGACACCGGCAACCGAAGGTAGATGGTCTGGCCATCCCGCTGAAAATGTTCATGTTCATCGACATGGATGACCACATAAAGATCGCCGGAAGGCCCGCCGCGGCGCCCACCCTCGCCCTCGCCCGAGAGCCGCATCCGGGAGCCGGTGTCGACACCGGCCGGGATACGAATACTGACTTTTTTGCTGCGGTTGATCAATCCCTCGCCATGACAATCAGTGCAGGGATCGGTGATCACTTGACCGGCGCCGTTGCATCGTGGACAGGTGGTGCTCACCTGAAAAAAACCCTGGGAACGGATCACTTGACCCCGCCCATGACAGGTTGGACAGGTCTCGGGTTTGTTCCCCGGCCTGGCGCCCGAGCCTTCGCAGGTCCAGCAGGTTTCCTTTTTGGTAATTTCTACCTGGCGATTGATACCATGCACCGCTTCCGTAAAGGAAATCTTAATGTCGTAACGCAGGTCTTCACCCGCCACCGGTCCGTTGGGATCGCGACGCCGACCTCGGCCACCGCCACCAAAACCAAAAAGATCGCCGAATAAATCGTTGATGTGCGAAAAAATATCTTCGCTGTTGCCCGGACCGCTGTAGCCGCTGTTGCGCAACCCTTCCTTGCCGTACGCATCGTAAATCTGCCGCTTTTGCAGATCACTCAGCACTTCATAGGCTTCGGCGGCTTCCTTGAATTTTTCTTCAGCCGCAGCATCCCCCTGATTGCGGTCGGGGTGATGCTTCATGGCCTGTTTCCGGTAGGCCTTTTTGATAGCTTCGGCCGAAGCGTCCTTATGGACGCCGAGAATTTCGTAGTAGCTTTTGCTCATGGTCGTTTTCAATCTGCTGATGCTATTCTTCAACTCCGTTGTCGTCGACGGTCGGTTCGGTTACCTTTTCCGCCTTGCGCTGCTTGGGGAGGTCAAAAATGTTATCAAAGGTGACCTTGCCCGCAGCAATCTCCCGCAGCGTCATGACGATCTCCTTGTTTTTACCAGCAACAAGAAAGGGTTCCCCCTTCCGGTGCTGACGAATGCGTTCAACCGCCAGGTGAATGAGAGAAAAACGGTTGTCATCACCTACTTTTTCCAGGCAATCTTCTACTGTGATACGAGCCATGTTGTTTGCCTCCATGGAATGAAAATCCCGGAGCAAGCTACCTCCGGGAGTGTGGAACAATCTCTAACAGTCATTGCCCGTACAGGACAAACAAAAATACAGCGATACACTAAGCTGTTCAGTAATAATCATTATCTGGGCCATGGCAAGATAAGCGACCAACGGCCCTGCGGTTTTATCCGGCAAAGGGGTTACGGAGCAGGAGGGTTTCCTCGCGGTCAGGCCCGACAGAAATGATCGCCGGTGCCACACCGGTCAAATCCTCGAGCCGCTTGAGATAGGATTGAGCTTGCACGGGCAGGTCCTCATAGGAACGGATTCCGGAAAGTTCGGTCTCCCAGCCGTCCACCTCTTGGTAAACAGGCTCAGCCAGTCGCGCCTTGCGAATATTGTCAGGCATATAGTCGTACTGTACGCCCTCAACCTGGTAGCTAGTAGCAATCTTCAACTTCCTCAGGCCGGAGAGCACATCGAGCTTGGTCACGGCAAATCCGGTCAACCCGTTCAAACGCACGGCATCGTTGGCAACCACACCATCAAACCAACCGCAGCGGCG
>JBBQCO010000127.1:0-9141 GCA_038318785.1 Desulfobulbales bacterium
ACCTGGCTCGCCGCGACGTTCAGTGGATGGGCGAGGTGTACCGCTTCCTCGGCATGACCTGCGGCTGTATTCTCCACGGGTTAAATGATGAAGAGCGGCGAGAAGCCTACGGCGCGGACATCACCTACGGGACCAACAACGAGTTCGGCTTCGACTATCTCCGCGATAACATGAAGTTCTCCTTGAAGGATTACTGTCAGCGGGGATTCAGCTACGCTATTGTCGACGAGGTCGACTCCATTCTCGTTGATGAGGCCCGGACACCGCTGATCATCTCCGGTGCGGCGGATATGTCCACCGATCTGTACCTCAAGGTCGACCGGATTATGAAGCATTTCAAGGCGGAAGAGCATTTCACCAAGGAGGAGAAATCCCGCCAGGTCATGCTCACCGACGAGGGCGTGGCTCTGGGTGAAAAGCTGCTGGAGGTGGATAATCTTTACGATCCGCGCAACATCAATCAGCTCCACCACATCAACCAGGCGCTTAAGGCTCATTTTATTTTTCAGCGCGACGTCGACTATATCGTCAAGAGCGGCGCAGTGGTCATTGTCGACGAGTTCACTGGCCGCACCATGGAGGGGCGCCGCTACTCCGACGGCCTCCATCAGGCCCTGGAGGCCAAGGAAGGCGTCAAGGTCGAGAAGGAGAACCAGACCCTCGCCTCGATCACTTTCCAGAATTATTTCCGCATGTACAACAAACTGGCGGGCATGACCGGTACCGCCGACACCGAGGCGCCCGAGTTCAAGAAGATCTACAACCTTGACGTTGTGGTCATTCCCACCCACCAGAAGATGATTCGCAAGGACTATGCCGATCTCATCTACAAGAACCAGCAGGCAAAATATCGCAATATCGTCAGGGAAATCAAAGAACTGCACGAAAAAGGCCAACCAATTCTGGTGGGAACGATCTCCATCGATATCTCCGAAAAGATCGCCAAGATGCTGGCCAAGGAAGGGATACCCCACGACGTGCTCAACGCCAAGCAACACGAGCGCGAGGCTGAAATCATTGCCGGTGCCGGCCAGCAGGGCAAGGTCACCATTGCCACCAACATGGCGGGCCGCGGCACCGACATCAAGCTGGGCGAGGGGGTGCGCGAGCTTGGGGGCCTGCATATCCTGGGCACCAGCCGGCACGAAAGCCGCCGCATCGACAACCAGCTGCGTGGACGGTCCGGACGCCAAGGCGATCCCGGCACCTCTCGGTTTTTTCTGTCGCTGGAGGATGATCTGCTGCGTATCTTCGGTTCCGACCGGCTGAGCAGCATCATGGACAAGCTGGGGATGGAGGAAGACGAACCCATTGAACATTCGATGGTTTCCCGGGCGATCGAAAACGCCCAGCGTAAGGTTGAAGGCCACAATTTCGATATCCGCAAGCACCTGCTTGAATACGACGACGTCATGAACAAGCAGCGCGAGGTCATCTATAGCCAGCGACGCGAGGTATTGGAGGGCGAAAACGTTCAGCCGATCATCAACGACATGATCACCGATTTGTTGGATCAGGTGACAGGGGAGTTTGCTTTAAAAAAGGTAGCCGAGGAGTGGGACTGGACGGCCATCGAGGAACGGATCGGACAAGTGTTTAATATCGAGCTCGACTGGACGGTGGAGGAGCGCCATAATCTCGATCAAGAATCCTTTGCCGAGAAATTGCGGGAAACCGTCCAGCAGGCCTATGCCCGCCAGGAGGAGCGCAACGGCGAAGAGCAGATGCGGCAACTCGAACGGATGGTCCTGCTGCAGATGGTTGACTCGCTGTGGAAGGAGCACCTCCTGCACATGGATCATCTTAAAGAGGGGATTGGTCTGCGTGGCTATGGACAGAAAAATCCACTGAACGAGTACAAGCGGGAAGGGTACAATCTGTTCCGGAGTCTGATTGAAGCGGTCAAGCTGCACACGGTTGCCAATCTGATGCGCATCCAGTTGGTCCAGGATGACGAGCTGGAACGCCTCGAGGAGGAGCGGCGGCAGCAGCGCGAACGCGAATTGGCCGAGGCCAAGCGCTCGATCGCGGCGGAGCCCGGTGAGATCGAACGGCGACCGATCCAACGAGCCGAGGATAAGATTGGCCGTAACGCCACTTGCCCCTGCGGATCAGGCAAAAAATTCAAGAAATGCTGTGGCTTGACCGGCTGAGCGTTTGGTTCAGCGCCGACCCTGGCTTTATCATTGAGCGGCACCAGCCGTCAGCTCCCTTGCCTAGGGGGCTGACGGCTTTTTTTTATCCTCTGAGCCGCTCTGGATCAAACAGGTTTTTTTCCATGTGCTTGATTTCGTCGATGCCGGAGATGACGATTTTGGGGTCAATGGCCAGCTCCTCGTCCGGCAGTTTTTTGTCGTAATCGAGGTGGGAGAGGATGTATTTGATACAGTTGAGCCGTGCTTTTTTCTTGTCGTCGGAACGAAGAATGGCCCAGGGGCTCAGGGTACGGTTCGATTCGTTGAGCATCTGGAATTTCTTGACGGTGTACTGGTCCCAATAGGTCTGGGCCAGGTTGTCCACCGGGGAGAGCTTGTACTGCTTGAGGATGTCGGTTTTGCGGGATTCGAAACGTTTGGCCTGTTCATCCTTGGAGACGGAAAAGTAGAACTTGAACAGTTTGATCCCGTCCTTGACCAGCATTTCCTCAAACAGCGGCACATCCTTCAGGAACCGTTTGTGCTGCTCGTCGGTACAGAACCCCATGACCGGTTCGACCATGGCCCGATTGTACCAGGAGCGGTCAAAGAGCACCAGTTCGCCGGCAGCGGGCAGGTGGGGCACATACCGCTGAAAATACCACTGGGAGATCTCACGGTCACTGGGTGCGGCCAAGGCGACGATGCGGGTGTTGCGAGGATTGAGAAAGGTGGATATACGCTTAATGGTGCCCCCCTTGCCGGCGGCATCGCGACCCTCGAAAATGACCAGCACCCGGGTTCCCCGGTTTTTCATATCCTGCTGGAGCTTCATCAGTTCGACCTGCAGTTTTTTCAGCTCCTTTTCATAGGCCAGGACTTGCTTGCTCACCCAAATAGCCTGGTGGTCGTCATCCTTTTTTTCGCCCTTGAAATGGAGGGCCGTGCCTTCCTGAAGCCTGAAGTCGATGGCCTTGTCGGTGTCGATTTTTTTCCCCTTGCCTTCATCCTTCTTCTTTTTTTCACCCATGCGCATCCTCTGTGGTTGGCAATAATGGTTGATGGAGTTCTTCCCTGTTCGTCGTTTCCGCCAAAAAGATCAGGATGTTTGAACTGGGGCCGATAATCGTGGTGCAAAATGGTTCAAAGATATATATGACGGTAGCACAGATCGAGGGAAAATCCACAAAGACAACGTTTTTTTGCACTATTTCGACTCGCCGGCAGAGCAAATCACCAGCGAACAAGGAGCGGAGACTATGCATGAGGTGAAAACGGCGGTGGCGGGGTTTCTGGAAACATGGACAGAGAGCCCTGAAGGCAACCGGCAGGGATTTGTCCGACTGACGGATCTGTTGTTTGGCAAAGAGGGCGTCCTTCTCGATTTTCAAGCCCGGCCGGGGGTGACGTATTCGTTCCGGGCTTCGGTTTCCGGGTACAGCCGGCCCCTGTTTGTCATGGTTGACGTGATCGAGGACCAGCCGCGTTGGCTGTCGGTCTGCTTCTTTGGCGATATGGTTCAGGATCCGGAAGAAAAAGGGGCTGTCGTTCCCAGCGGTCTGCTCGGCGAAGATGCCCTCTGTTTTGATCTTGAGGTCTGCACCGAGGAAGTGCTCAGCTATGTCATGGCACGGATCGAAGAGGCCTGGTGCACCGCCGCCGACAACTGACATCGACGGCGAGTTCCCGATTTAATTGCGCTTGCTGCCGGTGCGAAACATTTCACCGTAGACCTCCGGCAACTGGTGCTCGCCCAGCGCTTTGACCACGGCTTCGACATCGTAGGCACAACGGTGGTGGTTGACCGATATTTTCCCCTTATCCAATTCAAGGATGGCGTAAGAAGCCTCGGGGTGGCCGTCAAACATCCTGCCCACTGAGCCGGGGTTGATAAAATGGACGCCGTTCACAGCGCGGTGATACGGGATGTGGGAATGGCCGGTGATCACCACCTCGCAAGTGGTCGCCTTAACCAGTTCCTTAAAGCGTTTCTCCGGGGTGTCGGCACCGAGGAATTCCTCGTGATCGGTTGGGCTGCCGTGGAATAGACCGATGGAGGTCTGGCCGATGCGGAGGATTTTTTTCTTTTTCAGCTCAAGAAGATAGGTGCTGTTTTCCGGAGAAAGTGCTGCCGCTGTGCTGGTATACATGATCCTTTTTTCTGGCTTGGACGGTTTTTTAAAACTCTTGCCCTTGAGCAGTTTGATCACCCGGTCGTCGGTGTTGCCCCGGATGGTAAAGGTTTGGTGGTTTCGCAGCCAATCGATGGTTTCGTTGGCAAAGGGGGCATAGACAAGGGAATCGCCGCAATTGAAGATATGCTCGCAGGCCAAGGGCTCGGCCTCGCGGCTGACTGCTTCAAGGGCCGGATAGTTGCCGTGGATGTCGCTGATCAGAAGGATTTTCATGGGCGAGATGCCGTGGAGGAAAGAGTAGTTGGTTGCTGGCCAATAATGCTGTTCCGGTTGAATTGAGTTGGAGTTGTCAATTTAGAGAAGTGGTCCCAGCAACAAGGCGATATTTTCCAGAAACTGCTGCCGATAGGAGCGAGTCCGGAAGGCTTGGGTGTCGTGCTCGATGGCATGCCGCAGGTAACCTTGCTGGAGTTCCCTGACGCGGCAGGTGAAGTCTTTGTTGTAGATAACCAAGGTCATCTCAAAATTGAGCCAGAAACTGCGCATGTCGAGGTTGACCGAACCAAACAGGCAAAAATCGTTGTCAACCGTGATGGTCTTGGTATGGAGCAGTCCGCCGGCAAAGGCCATGATCCGCACTCCGGCCTTGCTCAGCGCATCGAAGCGGGCGCGGCTGGCATAGTGGACCAGGCGGGAATCATTTTTTTCGGGAAGAATGATGGTCACCTCGACGCCCCGTTGCGCCGCCGATCTGAGCGCGGCCAGAATGGCGTTATCCGGCACGAAATAGGGGGTAGTGAGGATCAATTCCCTGCGGGCCGCGTAGATGGTGGTCAGCAGCAGGTTGTGAATAGTGTCTTCGCCGTATCCTGGGCCGGAGGGCGCCAGTTGAACCAGGGCATTCCCCACCGGCTCCACCGGATGAATGTCGGTCATTCCTTTGTAGCTGGTGAGGCGTTGTCTACGTTCCAGCAGCCAATCGAACATGAAGGCAGCGGTCAACAGCTCTACCGCTGGGCCGGTCATCCGGACCATGGCGTCAACCCATTCGCCCACTGCGTTCTCCTGTTTGAAGAAACGGGGGTCGACCAGATTCTGGCTGCCCGTGTAGGCGACCTCGCCGTCAATCACCGCGATTTTTCGGTGATTGCGCAGGTCAATGCGGACAAACAGGGCCCGGATGAGTCCAGCGGGCAGGGCTTCAACCACCTCGATACCGCTCTTGCGCAAACGGGTAGCGTCTTGACTGCGTAAGAACAGCTTGGAACCGATGCTGTCGAGCAGGAGTCGGCAGACCACGCCTCGTTTTCGCGCCGTTAAGAGAGCCTCGATCAGTTCATCGATGCGTCCCCCCACGTTCAGCACATAAAATTCAAGATAACAACTGGATCGAGCGCAGCGGATATCGTCGATCAGCAGAGAAAAAAAACGGGCGGGCTCATCGATCAGTTCCAGATGGTTGCCGGGCATGGTCGGGATGCCAGTGGTGGCCATGATCTGTCGGTCCAGGGGCAGGCATTCCGGATTGATGGTGCTCCAATCGATTGCCGCTTTATTCCGCAGGGCGCTGGACCACTCCCGAATGATCGGCCGATCCTTGAGCAGCCGATTGGCTCTCCGCTCACCGAGCCGATTTTCACCGAACAGCAGATAGAAAATAGCGCCGGCAAAGGGAAGCAGCAAGATAACCACCAGCCAGGCAAAGGAAACACTAGGCGCACGTTTGCGCATGATCACGCGCAGGGAAAAACCAAGGCGGATGGCAAGGTCGGCAAGGAAGAGCCAACTGGTGAGACCCCAGGTAAAGGTGTCTGTCATGCTAGAAAGTGGCGGGCACCGTCAGAGGGCGGTGCTAGTGTGCAGGCCATTGATTGCGCGGAAAAGGAATGTGTTTGCGTGAGGTAGGGCATGGTATCGATTTTTTGAAACGGTCGCTGCTCGCTCAGGCCGTTTGAGCCAAAGCGTAACGTGGCATAAAACCTTGCGGATGGTCAAGAAAAATAAGCGCCGGCGCAATATCTTCACACTTTCCTTTTGCCTGGTATCTGGTACAGTAACGAGGAAGATTTTTCAGATAACTTCAATAGAAAACAGGATGTTTCATGCAGGTGAAAGGTTTTTCAGCCGCAGCGATACAGGCCGGGATACGGTACGCGGGACGGTTTGATCTGGGGTTGATTTTTTCGCAGGTTCCAGCGGTGACCGCCGGGGCTTTTACCACCAACAAAGTCAAAGCGGCCCCGATTCTGCTCGATATGGAACGGCTGCGCTCCGGCTTGGCCCAGGCAATTTTGGTCAACAGCGGCAACGCCAATGCCTGCACCGGAAAAGAGGGGATGGACGTGGCTCTGGCCACTGGTGCCCTGGCGGCGCAGGAACTGGGGATTGAGGAGTCGTTGGTACAGGTGGCCTCGACCGGGGTGATTGGTCAGCAGTTGCGGACCGAACCCTTTGCCAAAGCCATGCCCGGACTCGTGGCCAATCTCTCCGAGGATGGGTTCGACCAGCTGGCCCAGGCCATCATGACCACGGATTTGGTTCCCAAGATCGCTACCGCCACGGTGGTCATCGACGGAGTCGAGGTGTCCATCCTCGGCGTGGCCAAAGGCTCGGGGATGATCATGCCCGATATGGCCACCATGCTCTGTTTTGTGGTCACCGATGCGCGGATTGTTTTTCCGGTGCTCAACCACCTGGTCAAATCCGGGGTAGAGAAGAGTTTCAACCGGATCACCGTCGATGGTGACACCTCCACCAATGACATGGTGCTGGTTATGGCCAACGGCGCCGCCGGGAACACCTGGATCGACGACCAAAACCAAGGTGCTTCCGCCCAATTCGGTGCGGCTCTGCACGGCGTTTTCAAAGAGTTGGCGTTGAAGATTGTTGCCGACGGTGAGGGCGCCACCAAGCTGGTGACTATCAAGATCACCGGGGCCCGGGACGAAACCGAGGCTATGAGCGCTGCCCAAACCATTGCCAATTCGGCTTTGGTCAAGACTGCATTTTTTGGCGAAGACGCCAACTGGGGCCGGATCATCGCCGCCCTGGGCCGGTCGGAATGCTCTTTTGATCAGAACAGGGTTGCTATCAGCTTTGATGCGGTCAAGTTGGTGGAAAATGGCCAGGCGCTGGGTGCCGAGAAGGAGGCTGACGCCACCGAGGTGCTCAAACAGCGCGAGTTCACCGTGACTGTGCATCTCAGCGAGGGCAGCGCCGAGGCCGAAGTATATACCTGCGATTTTTCCTACGACTATGTCAAGATCAACGCCGATTACCGGAGTTGAAGGATGTGAGCGATGCAGCACCCTGGAGCGGACACTTGGTACATGCCCGATATGTTACAGGTTGATGCGCTCCAGTCCGCCTTGGCGACGGAGTTCAAGCTCGTCGCTGCTCCGGAATACGCTGCCACGGTGGTCTACACCGATTCCTTTGATTGGCGGCTCTATCAACAGGGCTACCTGCTTCATTGCCATGGGCAGGCCTGGACCCTGTACCACGGTGACAGCTGCGAAGTGACGGTGCAGCAGGGCGGGCCGGAACTGAAACGCTCTTGTTTTGCCCAGGATTTCCCTCCGGGCCGGCTCCGGGAGATTCTAGAGCCGATCCTGGGTATCCGCTGTCTTTTGCCGCTGGCGAGTGTGGGTTTAAAAGGCTGTCAGATCCGTCTGCTCAATCGGGATGAAAAAACCGTGGCCCGGATTGTTGTTGAAACCCAGCAGCCTGCCGGAAAAAAGTCAATTTTTCGCTTGATCCGTTTGTTCGGTCTGCGCGGCTATGATCAGGAACTGGCCGATGTCCGCCGCATTTTGGAGGAGAACGGTGTCCGGCAAAGTGCCTCTCCCCTGATTGGTTTTGAAGAGGGGTGCCGAGCAGCAGGCCGTCAACCGCTGGATTACAGCTCGAAATTCTCTCTGGTGCTCGACCCCGCCTGCACAGCCCGACAGGCCATGGTCCGCATCTATCAATCGCTTCTGGAGAGTATCAATCGCAACATTCCCGGAGTTCTCGAGGATTGGGACTCTGAATTCCTGCACGATTTCCGGGTCGCCATTCGCCGCACCCGGTCCGGCTTGAGCCTGGTGGCAAAAGTGCTGCCCGATGCGATGGTGGAGCGATTCAAGAGAGATTTCGGCCTTCTCGGCGGCTTGACCGGACCAACCCGTGATCTCGATGTCTATCTGCTCAACCGGGACGATTACCTCGCCCGGTTACCACCCGCCTTGCAGCCGGGATTAAACCGTTTTTTTGCCGAACTGGCGGGCAGGCGTCAGATCGAACAGAAAAAGCTGGTGCGGGTTTTGCGAGCCAAGAAAAGCAAAGCCATCCTGGCCGCTTGGCAGGGCGCCCTGCACAATCAGGATCGACAACCAGCCCCTTTGGCCGGGATGCCGGTCGGAGAGCTGGCTGGACGAATTATCGTCAAGCGCTTTAAACGAGTCCTGCGTGATGGCAAGGCCTTGGACACTGCCACGCCTGACGCCGAGGTCCATCGGTTGCGCATTCAGTGTAAAAAACTGCGCTACGCCATTGAATTTTTCAGTTCCCTGTATTCCAAGGACGAAATTCAAAAGTTGGTCCGACACTTGAAAAAATTGCAGGATATTTTAGGCAGCTTCAACGATCTCTCGGTTCAACAGGAGATGCTCCGGCTGAATCTTGCAAAACAACGCGGCGAGTCGCGGCGCAACCTTGAGCTGGCGGCCTCTCTTGGTGGCCTGATGCAGAGCCTGTTTCAGGAACAGCAGGCGTTGCGCGACCATTTTGCCGAGGCCTTTGATCAGTTCAGCGATCCGGAAACCATGGCACTCTTTCACCAGCTTTTCCGGAAAAAACAGGAGCCTTCATGAGTATTATCGCGGTGTACA
>JBBQCO010000128.1:0-8980 GCA_038318785.1 Desulfobulbales bacterium
AACTCCACGCCAATAGACCCGTTAATAGCCATAGATCCAACGGTCAGAACCAGCTATAATTATACCGCATCATCCCAGATCTTTGACTCCTTGGGTGAACCCCATTTGCTCTCCGTGTACTGGCAGCTTGTAAACGACAACGCCAACACCTGGAACATGGCCTATACCGTTGACAACGACATCACCACGTTAAACGATTTTTCACAGCAGCTGGTTTTTGATGTGAATGGCAACGCGAACGTGGTTTCAGAACCCATAACTATCCCTAACCCGCTTGACCCTTCCCAAACCTGGGCTAACGGCGCCGCCTCTTCCACCATCGACGTCTCCTTCAACTGTACTCAGTACGACAGCGACTCCATTGTTATTGGTCAAAACCAAAACGGCTACGCAGCCGGCGAACTGACCAATGTGGCCATTAATGGCGATGGCATTGTGGTGGCCTCCTATTCCAACGGCCGCCAGATCAACATCTCCCAGTTGGTGCTGGCCAAGTTTCAGAACCCAGGCGGCTTGAAACTCGCGGGTTCCAATCGCTACATCGCCCCCTCCGAGGTAGGTACTATCCGGGTCGGTTTACCGGGACCGGAGTTGGGCAAGCTCTTTACCAATTCCCTGGAGCAGTCCAACGTCGACATGGGTCAAGAATTTGTCAAAATGATCACCACCCAACGCGGCTTTCAAGCCAATTCAAAAATCATCACCACTGTGGACGAGATGCTGGGGGAGCTTATTAACCTCAAACGTTAACCCAAGTCAATTTTCCGACACACGGCTCCGCTGGAATTCCATCCAGTGGGGCCGTTTCTTTCTGCCCGGCTCCGTCCTTCCTCCCACTTTCCCGTTATTGCCACCGCGACGACAGCTTCACTTCTCCTGGCATTTTACTTGCATTCCTCTCATCAATTCGGCTTTTCGTTGCATTTCTGTCATCGAACACGCCCGTTCAACCAATCGCTAAGCAATATTACTTACTGTCCACACCTCATTCCCTCTTGAGGGACTTTGATTGAAAGGAGCCAACTCATGGCGGATAAAAAAGCTGAGAAAACGGAAGATACAAAAAAGGGCGGCAAGAAAAAGCTGCTTATTCTTATTGTAGTCGCTTTAGTCCTCCTCCTGGGGGCGGGCGGTGGAGGGTACTATTTCCTCGTTTTCAAACCGCATAAGGCTGAAATGCAGCGCAAGCAGGAAGAGGAGAGCAAGGCAGCGAGCCTGATCAGACCGGTCCCCGAAGAAGCAAAAATAGGACCGATGGTCGAGATCAAAGAGTTTGTTGTCAACATCATCGGCACGGATGCGGCCCATTACGTCAAGGCCTCGCTCTCGCTGGAACTGGACAAAGACAGCACGATCGATGAAGTCAACAAACGAATGCCCCAAATTCGAGACGCCATCCTCCTGCTCATCGGTAACAAGACTTTCGAGGAATTGCAGGACATCCAAGGGAAGAACCAGGTCAAGGCCGAGTTGAAAAGCAAGATCAATTCGTTTCTTAAAACCGGAAAAGTCAGCAATATTTACCTGACTGATTTCGTTGTGCAGTGAGCCTTGTGGAACCGATACTCACCAGGGAAGAAATTGCCGATCTGCTCGCTGCCATTAAGGCGGGCAGGGTTTCGACGGATCTGGTCGAAAACGGCCAGCCTCTAACCCGGCGCACCCTGGCCTCCACCGAGATCGATCTGTTCAGGACCTACGAGCGCAGCCGCATCAGCGGCGAAATGCGCATTCCCAACCTGGACATTATTCTGGATAGTTTTACCCGTAAATTTTCAACCAGCCTGACCAACACCATGCAGCGCAACTTTTCAGTTGAACGCGAGGAGATCGCCACCACCGATTTTCAACAGAGCCTGTTGGATCTCAAAAGCCAAGGTGCTGTAGGAATCTACAGTGTCGCCCCTCTCAAACACGGCTGCCTGTTTCATTTTGACACGCTCATGGCCTTCACCATGCTGGAGATTATGCTCGGATCGTCCCAATCCAGCGAATCGCTCGCCCTGGATCGCAACCTGACCACCATTGAGATCGCGATTCTCAAGACCATCATGACCGACATCTGCAATGAACTGCACAACGCACTCCGGCCGGTGGCCGACCTGGAGATTCATCTTTCCAAGGTGGAAAATAATTTCCGCTTGGTCAGCATTGTTGAGCCGGAAACCGAAGTCCTCGTTACCCGCTTCAATATCCGCCTGGGCGGTGAGCTTTGCGGCCAGATGCGTTTCATCGTCCCTTACCTCACCCTGGAACCGCTGCGGGAAAAATTCAAGGCTTTGGCCACCATCTCCCAAGCCGCCGCCAACACCTGGGTCGACACTTTAGCTCATGAGACCCTGGAGATGGAAAGCAGGGTGATTGCCCGCTCCGGTCAAATCAACATGACCATCCGCGCAATCCTTGATCTTCAGCCCGGCGACATTGTCGATCTGCCCTACAATCCCGATCAGCCGCTGACCGTCATGGTCGAGGATCAACCACTCTTTCTGGCTATCGCCGGGGAGAGAAACGGCAAAAAGGCCTTTCACGTCACCGGCCGCTACAGCAACCGATTAGGAGGAATCCATGGCGGCAACTGATCCCCTGGAACCGCAGAGATCCAACACCTTGAACCCTGAGGAAACCGCAGCACTGCTGAAGGAAAACCAGCACGAGTCCTCGAATCGCAACGGCCAGAGCAGCCTTGGCCGGGAACTCGAATTCCTCTACGATGTGCCGCTGCAGGTTTCGGTCGAGGTCGGACGGGCGCGCATCCTGCTTAAGGATCTACTACAGATGGGCGAAGGCTATGTGGTCGAACTCGACAAACTGGCCGGCGAACCCCTGGATCTCTATGTCAACTCCCGGCTGATTGCCAGAGGCGAGGCGGTCAAGGTAGGTGACAAGTTTGGCATCAAGCTGACCGAGGTGGTCAGTCAATCGGATCGGATCGAAAACCTGGGCTGACCCATGCCGATGCTCTGCTGCCTTCTCCTCGCGTTTTTTCCGGCAACCGCCTGGGCCGCTGAACCGCCGACCATGGCGTCAGCGGTACTCCGCACGACCTGGGCCCTGCTGGTAGTGGCGGGCCTGATTCTCGCCCTGTATGGATTGTCGAAAAAGAAGCTGTTTTTGGGAAAAATCAGAGGCAACGCTATTAAAATCATCGAATTGCGGCCGTTGCAGCCAAAATCGACTCTCGCGCTGGTTGAGGTTCGCGGCCGGGAATACCTCTTGGGTATCAGCACGGGCGGCATTCACCTGCTGGCGGATCTCTCCGGTGACGCCGGCACCCAGCACAAAGATTTCCCCACCCTCCTGGCAGAGCAGGAATGAAACGGCTCCCCATCTGCATCGGTCTGTTTCTGCTGCTCGCGCCTGAGCTGGCGGCGGCGGTCAACTTGCCCACCCTCTCGCTTGGCATCAAGGAAGCAAATACCACGGCCGAGGTCTCGACTGCGCTCCAGGTCTTGCTGGTCATGACCATTCTCACCGTGGCTCCAGCCATCCTGCTGATGACCACGGCCTTCACCCGTATTGTTATCGTCCTGGGATTTGTCCGCCAGGCTATGGGCACACAGAACACCCCGCCCAATCAAGTGCTGTTGGGATTGGCCCTTTTTCTTACCTTTTTCGTTATGGCGCCGACCTTTAACAGCATCAACACCCAGGCTCTGCAGCCCTACATGCAGGAAAAAATCACCCAGCAGCAAGCCCTGGAACGATCAGTTGAGGTGATGCGCGAATTTATGTTTTCCCAGGTTCAGGAAAGCGAACTGCAGCTCTTCATCGACATCACCAAGGAAGAACAACCCGCCGATAAAAAAGCGGTTTCCTCATCGATCCTTATTCCGGCCTTCATGCTCTCGGAACTCAAGCGCTCCTTCCAGATGGGCTTCATGATCTATGTTCCCTTCCTGGTGATCGACATGCTGGTGGCCTCGGTGCTGATGGCCATGGGCATGATGATGTTGCCGCCCGTTGTCATCTCACTGCCCTTTAAATTGTTGCTGTTCGTGCTCGTTGATGGCTGGCAACTGGTCGTCGGCTCACTGGTTAAAAGTTTCGGCTGAACCGTCACCCCTTTCACCCCCGAGGAACGCCATGACACCAGAGGACGTCATTCATATCGGCAAGAAAGCCGTGGAAACTGTTCTTCTCACTTCAGCTCCCATGCTCCTCGCCGCTATGGTGATCGGCCTGGTGATCAGCATCTTCCAGGCCGCCACCCAGATCAACGAACAAACCATGACTTTTATCCCCAAGATCGTCGCGGTCTTTGTCACCCTGCTTATTTTTGGGCCCTTGATTATGGATCTGCTGATCACCTTCACCACTGGCATCATCTCTCAAGTCGCCACTATTGGCCGATAAGGCTTCGAGCGGAAACAAAACCATGGACCTGCCGTTCGTGCCCTTGGAGCAGTTTCAGGATTTCCTCCTCTGCCTAGCCAGGGTCATTGCCCTGGTGGCCGCTATTCCCGCCTTTGCCGGCAGCCAGATCGCCGGAAGAATCAAGATCGGCCTGGCTGTAATGACCAGTTTGCTGCTTTTTCCAGCCATGGCCCCCTTCACCCCCAAGGTGGCCTTCACTCTGACCGGATTCGGTCTATTAATCGTTAACGAGGTGCTGGTAGGGACCATGATCGGCCTGGTGACCCAGATGGTCTTTGCCGCGATCAGTTTCGGCGGCACGGTCATCGGGTATCAGATGGGCTTTGCCGCCGCCAACATCTTTGACCCACAGACCACCCAGCAGCTCTCGCTCATGAGCCAGTTCGTCAATATCCTTGCACTGCTGGCTTTCCTTGCCCTGGATATGCATCACTTCTTTTTCCGTGCTATTGTCGAATCCTACACGCTCCTGCCGCCAGGTTATCTTGATTTCTCCCAAGGCGCGGTCCAGGAACTGATGCGCCTGGCCAGTCACATGTTCGTCCTCGGGGTCAAATTCAGCGCCCCAATCCTGGCCCTCCTCCTGATCACCAACCTGGTGCTGGGAATCCTTGCCCGGGTCTTTCCCCAGCTCAACGTTTTCATGCTCTCCTTTCCGCTGAACATCGGTATCGCCTTCCTTGTCATCTCCCTGACTCTCGGCGGTACCTTTTCCGTTCTGCGTCGTGAATTTGACACCATGGGAGAGAATATCCTCAACATCATGCATTTACTCAAATAAGTATCGGCTCACCTCTTCCCCGCCTTCAATCTGGCCAACTGACCGTCCCCCTGTTTTCAGGTCTGGTAATTGCAAAAATGCTCCTAGGAAAGGCCGTTGCATGTGAGCAGCTACCTGCCTTGCCGATTAACCGTCATTCGCGCCGCCGAATGACCTTCAAAATTAGTGACTATGGCCGAAGATAGCAGTTCCGGAGAACGGACCGAAACCCCCTCGGCGAAACGCCGAGCAGATTTTCGCAAAAAAGGCCAGGTAGTCCAAAGCCGCGAAGTGCAGACAGCCGCTATGTTCACCCTGCTGCTGTTGTTCTGGATGTTTTTTGCCCCGATCTTCTGGGAAGAAATTCAGCAAATGATCACGGCCATCTGGCGGACCAGCGGTGAGTACGCAATCACCACCAGCTCGCTGATGCAACTGGCCTATTTCCTCGGCACCAGCCTAGCCATGGCCTTGGTGCCGCTTTTTTTAGTGGCCATGATCGTAGGCTTTTTTTCCACCTTTCTCCAAATTGGCTGGCTCTTCACCACCCAGCCGCTGCTTCCTGATTTCGGTAAACTCGATCCGATCAAGGGCATGGCCCGTTTTATCTCCAAACGCTCCCTGGTCGAGGTTATCAAGTCTCTACTCAAGGTGGGGCTGATCGGCTGGGTAGCCTACAAAACCGTCGAAGGAGAATTCAATCAGGCTCTGCTCCTCTCCGAGATGCCTATAGACATGACCATCCTCTATCTGGCGAAAACCTCGGCCCTGGTCATGGCAAAAGTGGCGGCGATCATGATTGCGCTGGCCATTCTTGACTACGCCTTTGTCCGCTGGGAGATGGAGGAGAAAATGAAAATGACCAAGCAAGAACAGAAGGAGGAAATGAAGGAGACCGAGGGCGATCCACACATTAAGTCAAAAATCCGTTCCATCCAGCAACAGATGGCCAGACGACGGATGATGGCCGCAGTCCCCAGTGCCGATGTGGTCATCACCAACCCCACCCATATTGCAGTGGCCCTCAAGTATGAGGCCGGTAAGATGGAGGCACCAGTGGTCCTGGCCAAGGGCCAGGAACTGGTTGCGGAAAAAATCCGGGAAATCGCCAGAGAGCACCGCATCCCTCTGGTTGAAAACCCGCCAGTGGCAAGATTATTGCATTCCAAGGTGGAAGTAGGCCACTCTATCCCGGACGAACTGTTCAAGGCTGTGGCGGAAATTCTGGCCTATGTCTATTCATTGAAAGGTAGAAGATGATGGAAGCAACAAAGATGCAAACGCTGTTTAGCCGGGTTTGGATAAAGGACCTGCTGCAGCAAGGCAATATCATGGCCTCGCTGGGGTTGATTGGCATTCTCATGCTGATGATCGTCCCCCTGCCGGCCATGCTCCTTGACCTCTGCCTGTCACTGAACATCACCATCGCCATCCTCATCCTGATCATCAGTCTCTACACGGAAAAAGCGGTTGATTTTTCCATCTTTCCTTCCATCCTCCTGGTCACCACCCTCTTCCGTCTCGCTCTCAACGTCGCCTCAACCCGGTTGATCCTCCTCCACGGCAATGAGGGTATGAACGCAGCGGGATCGGTGATCGAGGCCTTTGGCCAGTTTGTGGTCGGCGGTTCCTATGTGGTCGGTCTGGTAATTTTTATTATCCTGGTCATTATCAACTTTATCGTCATCACCAAGGGTGCGGGCCGCATCGCTGAAGTCGCTGCCCGATTCACCCTGGATGCCATGCCGGGCAAACAGATGGCCATCGATGCCGATCTCAATGCCGGCCTTATCGATGAAAACACGGCCCGTAAACGGCGCGAAGAAATCTCCAACGAGGCCAACTTTCACGGGGCCATGGACGGTGCCTCAAAATTTGTCCGAGGCGACGCTATTGCCGGCATCATCATCACCATGATCAATATCGGAGCCGGTTTTATTATCGGCGTGCTCCAAAAAGACATGCCCATTGCCGATGCCGCAAGAAATTACACCATTCTCACCGTTGGTGATGGCTTGGTCGGCCAGGTGCCGGCTCTGATCATCTCCACCGCCGCCGGTATGTTGGTGACCCGCTCCGCCAGCCGGGAAGATTTCGGCGCCGAACTCAAAAACCAGTTCACTCGCTATGCTAAGGCCTTGTGGGTAGTGGCGGCGATTATCCTTGGGTTTGCGCTCATCCCCGGCATGCCCTTTCTGCCTTTTCTCGTCATTTCCGGCGCTCTTGCCTACACCGCCTATCATCTGGACAAGGCCGAAGCTGCCAAATTACTCGAAGAAGAGGTGGTCGAACGGCCGCAGCCGGTGGTCAAACCGGATCAGGATTACGAGAAAATGCTCAATGTTGACCTGATTGAACTCGAGGTTGGTTATGGCCTGATTCCCTTTGTTGATGCCGCCCAGGACGGTGAACTGCTCACCCGCATTCAGTCGATCCGCAAACAGTTTGCCCTGACCAGCGGTTTCATCGTGCCGCCAGTCCATATCAAAGACAACCTGCAACTCAACCCCAATCAGTACACCCTCAGCTTGAAGGGTGTGAATATCGCCACCGCTGAAATGATGCCCGGCTACTACATGGCCATGGATCCAGGGCTGGTGACGGAGACGATCAAAGGGCTGCCCACCATGGAACCGGCCTTTGACCTACCGGCCATCTGGATCACCGATGACAAACGGGAGCGCGCCCAGATCGCTGGTTACACCGTGGTCGACTGTATCACGGTCATGGCCACCCACATCAGCGAGGTCATCAAGAAACATGCCCATGAACTGCTCGGCCGCCAGGAGGCCCAAACGCTGATCGACAACCTGGGAAAAAGCTATCCCAAGCTGGTCGAGGAACTGGTACCCCATGTGCTCAATCTGGGTATTATCATGCGGGTCCTGCAGAATCTGCTCCGTGAAGGCATTTCCATTCGCGACCTCCGCTCCATCCTCGAAACCATGGCTGACTACGCAACCATGACCCAGGACACCGACATCCTCACCGAGTACGTCCGCCATGCCCTGTCGCGGTCGATCTCAGCTGCCCATGTCCAAAATGACGGCGTCATGCCGGTCATCACCATGGACCGCAAAGTGGAGGAGACCATTCAGACCGCCATCCAGCACCGTGAACGCGGCAGCTACCTGGCCCTGGATCCCAAAATAGCGCAAAAGATCCTCGACAGTCTCAACACGCTGCTGACCTCCTTTACCGGGGGACAGCAACCGGTGTTGTTGGTGCTGCCGCAAATTCGCCCGCATGTCCGTCGCCTGACCGAACGCTACCTTCCCAACCTGTCGGTGCTGTCGCATAACGAGATCACCTCACAAATCCGCATTCAATCCATCGGAACGGTGACCATCAATGCAAGTTAAGGTTTTTGAAGCAAAAGACATGGCCACGGGCCTAAGGATGGTCAAGGAGGCGCTGGGGCCAGACGCCCTCATCCTTTCGACCCGGACTATCCGTACCGGCAAATTGGGTATGATCGGCAAACCCATGATGGAGATTACCGCCGCCGTTGATAACTCCTGGCAGGAACCGGCAGTAGCCCCTGAACCTTCGCGAACGAGTCCGCAGCGTGCATGGCGGAACCAGCCGCCGGAACCGGTTGAGCGCCAGCGCGACATTTCCTACGAGGAAATTTGGGCTCGAAACGAACCGGAATTGCTGGCGAAGCCATCGTCTTCTCGCCGGGAATCTGCACCGGCGGACCAGAATATCCAGAACGAACTGGCTGAACTGCGTTCACTCGTCAACGGGCTGTCCAACCGGATCACCGGCATTACCCCTTCCACCCTGCGCACACCCTACGTTGAGCCCGAATTTGCCGCCCCCACCAGCAACAACGGCCCC
>JBBQCO010000129.1:0-8914 GCA_038318785.1 Desulfobulbales bacterium
CACCTCGCCCATCTACCAGGCGCACGCAGCCGGCTTGCCGTTGCACGTGTGGGTGGACGAGACGCGGCCCCGCAACCAGGGCGCCAGCCTCACCGCCTGGGAACTGGTGGCTGCCGGTGTGCCGCACCACCTGATCGTGGACAATGCCGGGGGGCACCTCATGCAGCACGGTCAGGTCGATTGCTGTATCGTTGGTACCGACCGGACCACGGCCAGTGGCGATGTCTGCAATAAGATCGGCACCTATCTCAAGGCGCTGGCCGCCTTTGACAATGACGTGCCCTTTTATGTGGCCTTGCCGGGCTCCACCGTTGACTGGAAGGTGAGCGACGGGGTGGCCGAAATTCCCATTGAAGAGCGGTGCGAGGAGGAGGTCCTCCGGCTGCAAGGTCTGGATGATGCGGGCGTGGTGCATACAGTGTCGATCGCGCCTGCGGCAACGCCGGCGGTTAATCCGGCCTTTGACGTCACCCCGGCTCGACTGGTTACTGGCCTGATCACCGAGCGGGGCATCTGCCCGGCGAGCCGCGCTGGTTTGCTTGGCCTCTACCCGGAGCAGGGAAAATGACCGAATCGGGATTGCGGGAACAGTTGCTGGCGACCGCCCGGGCCATGAACAGCCAGGGGCTCAACCAGGGTACTTCGGGGAATGTCAGCGTTCGGGAGGGCGAGGGATTTTTGATTACACCTTCGGCCCTGGCGTATGATCAGTGCCGGGCGGAGGATATGGTGTGGCTGGATTGGGCCGGTCAAGCGCAGGGCAAGCGCAAGCCTTCCTCGGAGTGGCGGATGCATCGTGACATCTATCGCCACTCTCCCCAAGCGGGTGCTGTCCTCCATGCCCATAGTCTTTACTGCACCACCTTGGCCTGTCTGGAACGGTCCATCCCAGCCTTTCACTACATGGTGGCCATGGCCGGCGGCGATTCTATCCGCTGTGCCCCCTATGCCACCTTTGGCACCCAGGCTCTTTCGGATACGTTGATCGAGGCCCTGCGTGATCGGTCCGCCACCCTTCTGGGACATCACGGCATGATCTGCTTTGCCGGCGACCTCGAACGGGTTTTGGCTCTGGCTGTCGAGGTGGAAGCCCTGGCCCGCATGTACCTGCAGGCCCTGTCCGTGGCCGAACCGCCGGTCCTCCCCGGCGCGGAGATGGTCGAGGTTCTGCGCCGGTTCAAGACGTACAAGGCCTGAATCTGCGGGAAACCTTTAGCGTAGATAGAGCAGGGCGCCAATCTGGTAGACTGCCACCGCGAGGATAAAGGCGAACAGGGTATTGAAGGCCATGGAAAAGGCCGCCCATTTCCATGATCCTGCCTCCTTGGCAATGCAGACCACGGTGACGAAGCAGGGGGCGTAGAACATAATGAATACCATCACCGCCAGGGCGACCACCGGATTCCATTTGGGATCCTTGGCCAGCCGTTCACTGAGCGATGTCGGATCCTCGGTGCTGACTTGGCCCAGCGAGTAGGCGGTGCCCAGGGTCGAAATGATGACTTCCTTGGCGGCAAAACCGCCGAGCAGCGCGATGTTGGTCCGCCAGTCGATGCCCGCGAAACGGCTGACACTTTCAAGGGCAATACCGATCCGGCCACCGAAGGAATGACGGAGCCCTTCCATCGCCTCGTCCGCCTCAATCTTCTCCAATGCTGTGGCTTTTTCCTCTTGATCCATCGCCGTATGGATCGTCTGCACCTGTTGCCGCTGTTGTTCGTAATGGGCCACCCGTTCCTGCGGTAGTCCCGGATAGGTCATCATCGCCCAGATGAGCACAGAGATGCCGAGAATGACGGTGCCTGCCTTTTTCATGTACTGCCAGGTGCGCTCCCAGGTGTGGATGAACAAGCCTTTCAGAGTAGGGAAGCGGTAGGGCGGCAGTTCCATAACAAAGGGGGTGGATGCACCCCTGAGCACGGTCAGGCGTAACAGCTTGGCCGCGCACAGGGCGACGATCCAGGCGGCTAGGGTGGAGAGAAACATATAGCGGGCCTGATGATCCGAAAAAAAGGCGCCGATCAAGAGCGTCAGCACCGGCAGTTTGGCGCCGCAGTTCATGAAGGGCACGGTCAGGAGGGTGGCCAGCCGTTCCTTGGGGGAGCGCAGGGTGCGAGTGGCCATGACGCCCGGGACAGCGCAGCCGCCGGCAATGCCGCCCGAAACGATGAAGGGCATGACCGAGGAGCCGTGCAGGCCGAAAAAGTGAAAGATCCGGTCCATCATGAAGGCTACCCGGGCCAGATAGCCCGAGTCCTCGAGTACGGCAATGCCGAAAAACATGAACATGATGATCGGCACGAAACCAAGGACGCCGCCGACCCCGTCAACCACGCCTGAGGTAATCATCGATTTTAGCGGTCCGTCAGGGAGCAGAGCGTCGACCCCTTTGTTGATGAGCGCAAAAAATTGTGCGAGCCAGTCGACCAACACGGTGCTGTAACTGAAGGTGAAGGTGTACAAGGCGTAGAGAACAGCGGCCATGATCAGCGGCCCGAGGATGCGGTGGGTGACGATCTTGTCGATTTTGTCTGAGGCGTACAGGCGGTCGGCGACAAATTTTCGCGAGACGACGCCCTGGTGGATAATGGACTTGATGTAGCCATAGCGGTGGTCGGCAATCACCGCCTCCGGGTAGACGCCGAGGGTGTGCTGGAGATGATTGGTTACTTCCTCACAGCGGGCGATAAGTTTTTCCCCAGCCTCCGGATAGGTGGCTAACGCCTTTTGGACGATTTGTTCATCGTTTTCCAGCAGCTTGACCCCAAGCCAGCGCTCGGGATAGATGGCGGTCAGTGCCGTGCATTGTCTGATGTCGGCCGTCATGTCGGTAATGGCTTCATCGATATCCGAGCCGTAACGGAGGAAGGCGGGTTGCGGTGAAGTTGGCGAGGCGGCCACCGCCAACACGGCGTCAAGCAATTGGTCTACGCCTTTGCCGCTCCGGGCGATAATCGGAATTATCGGCACGCCAAGGCGTGCGCTCAACTCATTGGCATTGATGGTTATGCCTCTTTTTTCGGCAACATCAACCATGTTGAGGGCAATCACCAGCGGTGTTCCGAGTTCCAGGAACTGGCAGCTGAGATAGAGGTTCCGTTCCAGATTGGAGGCGTCGACTACATCCACCACCACATCAGGTTTTTCGTTGATGATAAAATCGCGGGCCACCAGTTCCTCGACCGAGTAGGCGGTCAGGGAATAGGTGCCCGGCAGGTCGACCACGCGCAGGCCCTGGCCCTGATGTAGGCAGCAGCCTTCCTTTTGCTCAACCGTGATCCCGGGGTAATTGCCCACATGCTGACGGGCGCCGGTGAGATGGTTGAAAAGGGTGGTTTTGCCGGCGTTGGGGTTACCGGATAAGGCAATGGTCAGGGCGTTATTCATGTTTTATGGGATCGGTCTGGCGTTGAGAGTGGCGGATTGGCCGGAGACGAGAAGGTGGGGCTCCATGCAAGCGGATAAGGTTTCGGGAACAAACGATCAATAGAATGTTCGATCGGGGAAGGGTTTGAGAGAAAACAGCGAACGCCCCCCCAATCATTAAGGTTTGTCTGTGGATAAGGGGGGCGGCCTTTCCGGGCAGCCGTCAGCCGCACCGCAACCCGAGCATCCACAACCGCAGGTGATATTTTTCGGGGAGCGCAGCGCTTTCCATATCCGTCTTGCGATAAAAAAGACAGCAACGGCGATGGCGATCAAGACGAGAATCTGTTGCATTATTTCCTCCAAGGGGCTGAGTTCGCAGGGAACTATTCTACCCTGGAATAGACATGATAAAAATCCCCTGGACTGCTCGCTGCCCTGATGGGCACTGATTGCTTAGGCAGGCGTCACCAGAATGTTGGCTGCGGTCGGGGCATCAAGACTGATGGTGCCTCCATTTACCTTGATCATGCACTGTTGCCCTCCGCCCTTGCACAACAGTTCCAATTCGGAACCCGGAAGTACCCCGAGATGTGCCATTTTGGCGCAAATGTGCCGGTCGCCGTTGATGGCACAGACCCGTAAGCGGCTGTTGCAACAGGTTTCGGGTAAGGGGGTTCCTGCCTGTGCCGCCCGGTTGCCACATTTTTTTCGACGAAGGCACTGGGTTTGAATATCACTGAGCAGGAGGCAGGATGTTTCGGCGGGCTCCTTGGTCATGAACACGATCTCTATTTTTTTTGAAAATTAGTCAGCCTTGAAAGTCTTATCAAGCAGGGTGGGTATCAAAAAAAGCAATTCCAGCCCCTGCCATTCAGTGGAAGCAGTCATTGTTAGGTACTCCGAAACAATGCCCACTGTCAACAGCTTTGCCAAGGGGGGGCTGACATGAATCGTTTTTTTTGGAGAAAGGACGGGGGGGGCATCGACGGGTTTCTATGCTGATGCGCTCAGCACAGGGTGTGGTGCGGACGGGAGGAGATTTTTTGAAGAAACGGAAAGCCGCCCTTTTGTGGTGGGACCGGCAGGGGTCAGGGGGCGACTTCCACCTCAATGAAATCCGCTTCGTTGTTGCGCAGGGTCAAGGTTCCCCCCATGACCCGGAGGGCGACCGGGTCGTTGAGGGGAGCGCGTTGTTTTATTGTGATCTCCGTGCCGGGAACCAGTCCCATTTCGCGGATCCGGCGACCGAGTTCGCCGCCCACCTTGACGGAGACAATGGTGCCGCTCTGATTGATGGCCATATGTCGCAAGTTAACCAGTGGCATGTTGTTCACTCATGGGATTCGTTCAGTTTGGCCCAGCTGTCGCGGAGGGTGACAATCCGGTTGAAGACCGGTTTGTCCGGTGTGCTCGCCACCGGGTCGAGGCAGAAATACCCTAGCCGTTCAAACTGAAAACGGTCATCGGAATGGGCCTGGGCCAAACCCGGCTCCAGCATGCAGTCAGCCAGTGCGGTCAGCGAGTCTGGATTAAGGAAGTCCTTGAAACTCTTCTCCTTGTCGGCATCAGGATATTCGGCGGTAAAGATCCGGTCATAGAGGCGAACCTCGGCCCGCAGGGCATGGGGTGCGGAAACCCAGTGGATGGTCCCCTTGACCTTGCGGCCGTCGGGTGCTGAACCGCCCTGGCTTGCCGGGTCGTAGGTGCAGCGCAGTTCCACCACTTTACCCTCGTTGTCCTTGATCACCTCCTGACAGGTGATGAGATAGGCGTAGCGGAGTCGTACTTCTCGACCGACACTCAGGCGGAAGAATTTTTTCGGGGCATTTTCCATGAAATCCGACTGCTCGATATACACCTCGCGGGAGAACGGCACGAGACGCTCGCCCAGAGCTGGATTCTGCGGATGATTTTGGGCAACGACCTCCTCGGTCTGGCCTTCAGGATAATTGGTGATCACGATCTTGAGCGGGTCGAGCACGCCGAAGACCCGCCTGGCCTCCTGGTTGAGATCATCTCGGACCGCGTTCTCCAGCACGCCCATATCGATCCAGCTCTCTCGCTTGCCGATTCCGATGGTGGCACAGAAGCTGCGGATCGCGGCTGGTGTGTAGCCGCGGCGGCGGAGACCGGAGATGGTCAGCATGCGGGGGTCGTCCCAACCGGACACATGGCCTTCGTTCACCAGTTGCAGCAATTTGCGTTTGCTGGTCACCGTGTAGTTGATATTGAGCCGGGCAAATTCGATCTGCCGCGGGTGGTTGGGGGTGTGCAGCGTGTCCAGGACCCAGTCGTACAGGGCGCGGTTGTTTTCAAACTCCAGGGTGCAGAGAGAGTGGGTGATTTCCTCCAGCATGTCGGAGAGGCAGTGGGTGAAATCGTACATCGGGTAGATGCACCACTTGTCGCCGGTGCGATGGTGGCTGGACTTGAGGATGCGATAGAGCACCGGATCGCGCATGACGATGTTGGGTGAGGCCATGTCAATCTTGGCCCGGAGCACACAGATCCCTTCCTCGAAGTCACCGTTGCGCATCTGGGTAAAGAGGGTGAGGTTTTCCTCCACCGTCCGGTGGCGATACGGGCTTTCCTTGCCGGGTTCGGTCAGAGTGCCGCGGTATGCACGGGTATCTGCGCTGCTGAGGTGGCAGACATAGGCCTTGCCCATCTTGATCAGTTCGACGGCGAAATCGTGCAGCTGGTCAAAATAATCGGAGGCATAATAGAGGTGCGTCCCCCAGTCAAACCCCAGCCAGCGCACGTCGCGTTTGATCGATTCGACATACTCGGTGGATTCCTTATCCGGGTTGGTATCGTCGAAGCGCAGGTGGCAGGTGGCGTTGTTTTCCACCGCGACCCCGAAATTGAGGCAGATCGATTTGGCGTGGCCGATGTGGAGAAATCCGTTGGGCTCGGGTGGAAAACGGGTGACGATGGTCTGGTGTTTCCCGGAAGCGAGATCCTCGGCAATGATCTGGCGAATGAAATCGAGCGGCTTGCCGGCGCTTTCTTTTTCTGTGGTCATCTGATGTTCCGTTGGCAATTGTTAGGCTGCGGCGAACAGGCGGTCGACGTCGTTTAAGCGGGCCACGACCTTCTCCCTGCCCAGGGTGGTCACAATGTCAAACATCGAAGGGCCGGCTAACTGCCCGGTGAGCACGGTTCGCATGCCGTTGATCAGGGTGCCTGGTTTGATCTGCAGCTCGTCGGCGAGTTCTCGGCTGATCCGCTCTGTTTCTTCGGCGTTGAAAGTAGTGTCCAACACGGAAAAACGCTCTGCCAGCTGCGGCAACCAGGTGACCAGCTCCGGGAATTTGAGCACGTTTTTGGCCAGTGGCTTGGGATCGATTGCATATTTATCGGAAAAATAGGCGCGGCCTGCAGTGGTGAAATCCTTGAGGGTGTGGAAACGGTCACGGATCAATCCCAGTGTCGCCAGGTACCAGTCGCGCCGGGTGGTTTCGTAAGCCGGATCCCAGAGGTTCTCAGTCTCCAATTCTTTGCGCACCAGATCGCCGAGTTCTGCAAGCTCCATGGTGCGCAGATAATGTTCATTGATGGCGATCAGTTTCGGGTCGGTGAAGAATTTAGCGTCGCCCGGCTTGTAGTTGAACACTGAGTTGACCCGGCTCATTCGCGAGAGGTCGAAGGACTCGATCAGTTCCTCGCGGGAAAAGAACTCTTGATCCGTGCCAGGATTCCAGCCGAGTAGGCAGAGAAAGTTGCACAGCGCCCAGGGAATGAAGCCCTTTTCCCGGTAAAACTGGACCGCCACCACTTCGCCATGGCTGCGTTTGGAGATTTTTCGTTTCTGCAGATCCAGCGTGAGCGGCATGTGGGCAAAGACTGGAATTTTGGCCTGCAGGGCATCGTATAACAGAACCTGGCGGGTGGTGTTGGTCATGTGATCCTGGCCGCGGATGACATGGGTAATGCGGTCGCGGATGTCGTCAACCACATTGCAGAGCAGGTAGAGCGGCTTGCCGTTGGAGCGGACAATGACAAAATCCTCGATCTCGCTGTAGGCTCGCTCGATGCGTCCCAGAACCTCGTCATCGTAGAAAAGGGTGCCCTGGCGTTCGGGGACCCTGAAACGAATGACCGAGGGGATTCCCTGTTCTTCCTTCTCCTGAACCTGCTCAGCGCTCAGGTGGCGACAGGTGCCGTCGTAGCCGGCTTCGCGTTTCTTTTCAGCCAAGGCCGTTTCACGTTTGCGCTCCAGCTCTTCTTTGGTACAGTAGCATTTGTACGCATGCCCGGAGGCCAGCAGACGGTTGGCAGCTGCGACATGATCTGCGGTGAATTCCGTCTGGAAATAAGGACCTTCGTCCCAATCGAGGCCGAGCCATTGTAGGCCGTCGATGATGCCATCGATTGACGTCTGGGTGGAGCGTTCTTCGTCGGTGTCCTCAATGCGCAAGATCAGTTTGCCGTTATGTTTCTTAGCGAAAATCCAATTAAATAATGCCGTCCTCGCTCCCCCGATGTGCAGGTATCCGGTAGGGCTTGGGGGGAAGCGAACGCGAACTTCTTCCATGCAAAACTCCTGTAGTTGACTCTTCTTTATTCCTTGCGATTCAGGCGCGGGAAACTTTAATGATATAGCGCCTTGCCGGCTTCTCTTCAAGGAAAAGCTGATCCTGGTTGTTTGATTGCCTTCACCTGGATGGGTGGGGGAACTCGGAATCGTGTCGATTCTACTTTAATATTGTGGGTATCCGGGAAAATCGGTATATTCCCGCAATTGTTTGTGACCCCTTAAAGTAAAGTGGTTGCGGACAAAATTATATTTGCATACCCGGTTGATGCATCGGCCTTTCAGTCGATTTTATGCTGTCTTGCTCCTTGGGTGCGCCCACCGGCAAACCGAAGGATGGAAGGAACTTGAACTGTTGAGCGAAGAACTATGAGCGATAATCTCTCAAGCTGCGACGAATGTCCGGATGGCAAGGTAAAGGACGCGTCCGGCAGATGTGTCATGCCGGAGGTTACCTTTGCCTCCTTGATCCTGTCCTTGAATACCTCTGCCCTCTATCACATGGGCGAATTGCCGCATCCGGAAACCGGGCAGCGGGTTGTGGATCGCGAGCTGGCTAAGCATACCATCGACACCCTGATTTTGCTTGCCGGTAAAACTCAAGGCAACCTTGATCCGAATGAAAGTGAATTGCTGACCCGTATCCTCTACGAATTGAAGATGCGGTTTGTCAAGTTGACCTAAAGTAGTCGGGTTGTCTCGAGCAATGCAGCGAGCTCGGCTTATCATTGAAGCGCCGGCGAAGATCAATCTGATTCTTAAGGTGATCGGTCGCCGGCCCGATGGGTACCATCTCCTTGAGACCATCATGCAGAAAGTCAGTTTGTATGATGAGATCGAGTTGCAGGCATGTGCTGCGGGAATTCACCTGCGTTGTCCGGGGAATGGGGTCCCGGAAAATAGAGAGAATCTCGTCTACCGGGCGGCTGCCTTGTTTTTACAGGCCACCCAGGGGCGGAGGGGTGGTCCGGAATCCGGTGTTGATATAACGCTGACCAAAAGGATACC
>JBBQCO010000130.1:0-8831 GCA_038318785.1 Desulfobulbales bacterium
AATGGCGGGGTTGTCTCTCGCTCGTTTTTGGGCCGGTAAAAGTTATTTTGTCGGCTGCTCGTCTCCCCTCCCTCGCACAATCCCACGTCTTTTTTCAGATTTCCATTGTTCTTCCAGCGGAATTCCTTATTCTTTTGATTCTGATCAAACAGGCAACCACCGAACAAGGATCGAGCAAGTCAGGCGGCTTGCGCGTCGCCTCCGGAGACAAACATGGAAAACATCAACACCATCCTCGGCCAGCTGACCTATGACGATCTCGACCAATGGGCCGGGGAGAAGATCCTCGCCAGGGGTAAGTCGTACATCAAACAGGTGGAGGGACTCCACCGAACTCCGGAGGATGACCTGGTCGCCTGGGTCTCGGGGACCGAGGAATACGCCACTCTGGTTCGCCTTGACCAAGCCGGCCAGCACGGATGGTTCTGCACCTGTCCCTATGACGACGGCCCCTGCAAGCATGCGGTGGCGGTGATTTTGGCGGCGGCGCGGCAGGTCAAGCAAAAGCAGGAAATTCCTGTGCTCGCCGAGGATGACGACCTCCATCTGATGCTCTTCGGTGAGCAGGACGACGAGGACGGTGAGGTGGATTGGGAGGACGAAGAACCGGAGATCGAGCCTGACCCCGGTCCGGAAAAGGCAAAAAAGGCCGGCACCTCGAAGGTCCGCAAGCTCCTTTCGGGGAAAAGCCGGGAAGAATTGCTCGACCTGATGGTTACCTTGGCCAAGGATTATCCGGAGATTGAGCGCCGTTTGCTGGAGGCCGAGCAACTGCGGAGTGGTCAGATCGACCCTCTGGTCCGTTCGTTGCGCAAGGAAATCAAAAAATTGACCGACGAGCAGGCTTGGTACAGTCATTGGAACAATGAGGGCAGTGTCCCCGATTATTCGCATGTGCAGCAGCAGTTCAAGGCCCTGCTCGACAAGGGGCACGTCGACGAGTTGCTCGAATTAGGCGATGAACTGTGGCGGCTGGGGACCGGACAGGTCGAGCAGTCCGATGACGAAGGCCTCACCATGGGCGCCCTCAGCGAATGCCTGGAGATTGTGCTGCAGGCGGTGCCGAAATCGTCGCTGCCCCGGTCGGGCCAATTGCTCTGGGTGATCGAACGGTTACTGGCGGATGAATTTTCCCTGCTCGAATCTGGGGAGGAGATCCTTCGCGCTCCGATGTATGTGGAGAGCGATTGGCGGGAGGTGGCGGCTGCACTCGATCTTCGGTTGGGTCTGCTGGAGAAGCCGCGCGGTGCCAATTTTTCCGACACCCACAAACGCACAGAGTTGATCAACCGGCTGGTCGAGGCTTACCAGTTGGGCGGCGAACCGGAGAAGATTCTGCCGCTCCTGGAAAAGGAGGCCGATGTGTGCCGGAATTACGGGCACCTGGTGGCACAGCTGCTTGCGGCAGGCAACAAGGAACAGGCTCGGCAGTGGTGCATCCGGGGGTTTGGCTGCACCCAGAAAGAGTCACCCGGCATCGCCTCTCAGCTGCAAAAACAGCTGCGGGAAATGGCAGCATCAGACAAACGCGACGACCTGGTCGCCGCTTACCGGGCCCAGGATTATTTTTGCCACGCCTCACTTGAAACCTATCGGGAATTGCGCAACGCGGCAGAAAAAATAGGGATTTGGCCCAAGCTGAGGGAGTTGGCGCTCCTATATCTGGAAACCGGCCAGCGTCCCGATCTGCCCCATAAAAAGGAGGCGGCTGCAGCCTGGCCTCTTCCCGAGCCGGAGGTTGTCTTTCCGCAGGAAAAGGATTCCGGCCTGAAACGGTACCCGGATCGTCAGACCCTGATCGACATCGCGATCAGTGAAAAACGGTTCGACGATGTCGTGAGCTTGTATCAGGCGGTGAAGAAGAGCGCCCGCACCAGCCGTCATGGCGGCGACAAAGTGGCCAAGGCTGTGGCCAAAACCCATCCCGAGGTGGCGCTCGAGATCTGGCGGGGAAGTGTCGACCGGTTGATTGCCGAGGTTAAGCCGAAGTCCTATCTTGAGGCCGGAGGTTTTCTTCGCCTGATGCGCAAGGTCTATGAAGCCGGTGATCGCCTGGGTGAATGGCAGGCTCTGCTGGCTGAATTGAGGCAGACGCACAAAGCCAAGCGGCGGTTGCTGGAGGTGCTGGATTCTCTGAGTGGCACCAGCAAGAAAATCGTGGGCTAAAGTGGCCAGGGAGCTCTCAATAGCTCTTGAGCGAGCGTCTCAGCGAGGGGAGAATGTTTTCTCTGGGCATGTAGAATTGATTTGACGGACCGGTTGCGGTTCTTGTACTCATTAACATGTAATTGCTGAAGGTTGTGCTTTTGGGCCCCGCCGATGTCCAGTCGTTGTTCTGGCCGCAGCGGCGGTGATCGCTCAACGGCTTTGGGCGTACTCACACTGACAAACAACCGGAAAATCCGTCGGCCGCAGAAAGACCGGCAGGGAGATCCGGCCACCCCCACAGGAGGAACAGATGGTTCCAGCACCCAATATTCAGACCATTCTCTATGCCACCGATCTGGGCGAAAACACCCGGCCGGTTTTTCGTCTGGCCGTCAGCCAGGCCCGCCGCTACAACGCCCGTCTGTTGATGCTGCATGTGGTTGAACCGCTCGGCAGCACCGGCACGGCGATCATCGCCAGCTATCTTTCCGGCGAGGCAGCAGACAAGATCAACAAGGACGGCGCCCGCGACATCCTTGAAGTCATGAAAAAGAGGCTCGACATCTTTTGCAAGGAAGAGCTGGCGGCCTTTGGCCTCGACCGCAATCCGGTGACCGAGATCATGGTCGCAACCGGCAAGCCTTGTGAAGAGATCCTCAAGGTGGCCAAGAAGTATCAGGCCGACATGATCGTCATGGGCACCTCCACCACCTCCTTTTTTGGCAGCGCCCTCATGGGCACCACCGCCCGCCGGGTTGCCCGGCACAGCGAAATCCCGGTCCTGCTGGTCCCCAACACCCCCAAATAACCAGCGCCCCCTTTCTCCGCTTTCTTCCCGATTCCGTTGACTCCGGTCAGGCTGGAATCGGGTTTTTTTGTTCAACTTTCCCTGCTCTGTTCATGAAGAACAGTGGCCCAGAATGCCCCAATCACCGGATGCGTTAAATATTTTTCCAGGGTGCAGGCCCCGATGGTGAAAGGGGTCAGGTCCGGCTCGACCTTGAACACGCGCACCCGTTCCTTGAGCGGACTTTTTTCCAGCACCAGTTGCGGCACCACGCCGACTCCACACCCCAAACTGACCATGGCCAGCAGAGCCTCGTTGCCGGCCACCTCGGCGTAGATGGTGGGCTGGATCTTCTTTTCCTTGAACCAGCGATCAATGCGCACCCTGCTCAACCCCCGTTCAGCGAGGATCACCGGGATGCGGCGCCAGTCGATACCTGCTTCACCGCCAGGCATGGATTCGGTGCCCTCAGCCGATTCGATGAACACCAGGGGTGTTTGCGCCAACTCGACGAACACCACCGAGGGGGGTAACTGCTCCGGCAGGGCGGCAATGGTCACTTCTGCCTCCCGGTTTTTGAGCTTGTCGAGGGCCTCGGCGGCATCGCCGGTCTGCAGCTTGATCTGGACACCGGGATGGGCCTGGCGGAAGGCTCCGAGAATGCGGGGGAGGATGGAGGTGGCGGCGGTGACCGAGCAGTAGAGCGAAATCTCACCGCGCAGCGTTTCGTCGTCGGCCAGTTCTCGCTGCAGGGTCTGCCAGCGCTTTTCGGTCTCCTCGGCATACCGTTTGAAGATTTCGCCGGCTGGAGTCAGGGAGACGGAGCGATTGTCGCGCCGGAAAAGCGGTGTGCCCAGTTCTTCCTCGATCCGTTGGATGGTGCGGGTCAGGGCCGAGGGCGTGAGATTGCAGGCCCGGCTGGTGCGGCCGAAATGGAGCGAATGGGCCAGGTGATTAAAGATTTTAATGGCGCGGATATCCATAAAAAAGCGGAAAAAAGAGAGGGTTCTATGGTATGAAGCGGTTCAGCGGCCATTGTGCGTCCGTGTTGCATTTTTTGCAACAATGAATTGCAAATAAATCACTTTTCGCAACAAAAATATCGGGTATGGTGGATTATCTCCCCGTTACCAACCAACACTTAGAGAGGAAAATGACTATGGGACAGAACTATTTCAATACCTTGCCGCTGCGCTTGCAACTCGAAGAACTGGGCAAGTGCCGCTTTATGGATGGAACCGAATTCGCCGATGGCGTTGCCAAGCTCAAAGGCAAGAAGATCGTTATCGTCGGCTGCGGTGCCCAGGGTTTGCACCAAGGGCTGAATCTTCGCGACTCCGGCCTTGATGTCTCCTATGCCCTGCGCGATTCCGCCATTGCCGAGAAACGCCAATCCTGGAAGAACGCCACCACCAACGGTTTCACCGTCGGCAACTACGATCAACTGATCGCCACTGCCGACCTGGTGATCAACCTCACCCCGGACAAGCAGCATTCCAAGGTGGTGACTGCGGTTATGCCGCTGATGAAGGAAGGCGCCTGCCTCTCCTACTCGCACGGCTTCAACATCGTTGAAGAAGGGATGCAGATCCGCAAGGATCTGACCGTGATCATGGTGGCTCCCAAATCTCCCGGAACCGAGGTGCGCGAGGAGTATAAGCGTGGTTTCGGTGTGCCGACCCTGATTGCTGTCCATCGGGAGAACGATCCCAAGGGCGAGGGCTGGGACATTGCCAAAGCCTATGCCTGCGGCACCGGAGCCCATCGGGCCGGCGTGCTGCAGTCGTCTTTTGTCGCCGAGGTCAAGTCCGATCTCATGGGCGAGCAGACCATCCTCTGCGGCATGCTCCAGGCCGGCTCGCTGCTCTGCTTCGACAAGATGATTGCCGAGGGCATCGACGCCAGCTATGCCTCCAAACTGATCCAGTACGGCTGGGAGACGGTCACCGAGGCTCTTAAACATGGCGGTATCACCAACATGATGGACCGGTTGTCCAACCCGGCCAAGGTCCGCGCCTACTATCTGGCCGAGGAGATCAAAGAGATTCTGACACCGCTGTTCGAGAAGCACATGGACGACATCATGAGCGGCGAATTCTCCCGCACCATGATGGTCGACTGGGCCAACGACGACAAAAACCTGCTGACCTGGCGGGCGCAGACCGCCCAGACCGGTTTTGAGAAAGCCGTGTCCACTGCGGCTGAGATCCCGGAGCAGGAGTTTTTCGACCACGGCATCCTGATGATCGCCATGGTCAAGGCGGGTGTTGAGCTGGCCTTTGACACCATGGTCTCCGCCGGCATCAAGGAGGAATCGGCCTACTACGAGAGCCTGCACGAGGTGCCGCTGATCGCCAACACCATCGCCCGCAAGAAGCTCTACGAGATGAACGTGGTCATCTCCGATACGGCAGAGTACGGCTGCTATCTCTTCGCCCACCAGGCGGTGCCGCTGCTGGCCGATTTCATGAAGGACGTCAACGCCGACGTGATCGGTAAGGGTTTGAAATTGAAAGACAACTCGGTGGACAACATCGAGCTGATCGGCATCAACGCCGCCATCCGCTACACCGTGGTCGAGCAGGTGGGCGAGGAATTGCGCTCGCACATGAGCGCCATGAAGCCGATCATCTGATCGCCCCGGCTTCTTCAGCGGCCTTTGTACCCCTCTCAAAAATCCCTCTGTGCACACCTCGCGGCACAGGGGGATTTTTTTTGCGCCGCTTGCCTAGCGGCCGGTCGTTGGCAGGGTGTCCAGGTTTTCGGTAATGCGCCGGCCCTCATGTTTGAAGGCGGCGCTATAGCCCGCTATCCGCTCCTTGGCGACGCTCAGATCATGGTTGTTCAGATTGATATTCAACAGATCAATATACCAGGGTAATTTATCCGGATCGAGTACATAGGCAGCAACGATGGCCCGCGCAATCGGCAAGGTTGTTTTCTTCGAACCCTCGTAGACATCGCGGTTATCGGCCGATAAAAGCTTGGCGTATTCTTCTTCGAGCAGCCGGGTGAAAATCTCGGCGCTGAACACGTCGCCGGTCTTGAGCCCGCTTTCGGGATCGTCTTTGGTCAGGACCGCACCCTTATGCAGCCATTCCCACAGAATGGACAGGCGAATTTCGCCGGTGGCCATATCCTCCATCAGGTAAAGGATGTCATCGTTGCCGAAGAAATCCGCCGGTTTCAGGGCGGCAGCCTGCAGCCCCTGGCCAAAGGCGTTGCCGTACTGTAAGGCCACACTCAGCAGGTTGCGCGCGCCGCGCACCGTCCGCGGGGCCGGTTCCAACAGGGTCAGCCCAGCCGCATCATCCGCAGTATAGGCCAGCGGCGGGAACGGTCGGCCCAGCTGGTTGTCGTCACCAACCTCCTCCCAGACCGGGCGAATGATATGCACCATCTTCCAGTGCGCGACCCATTTACCGCTCGCCCCTGCCTGCTGTTCGCGGACAGCCCCCGCGCGGGCTTTTTCCATGCTGCTGGCCACACCCTCTTGCGAGCCAACCGGAATGTTGGGCTCCATACCCCCTTGCCAGAGAGAACAATTGCCCTTGGCATCCGGCGTGTTCACCGCCCGGCGCACTCGGTCTTCATAGTTGCGCATGTACCCGTACGTCATGGTGATCGATTCGATGTTGGGATTGACAAAGTCGGTCTCCCCACAACAGGCATCTGAGACGCTGTTGATATAGTCCCAGCGGCCGGTGTTGAACCCGACGAAGTGCAGTCCCAAGGCCGCCCGGATTTCCATGAGCTGAAAGGTTGCCTCCAGCTGCTCAACCAACACATAGGCTTTGATGATCCCTTCCTCCAGGCCGAGATGGCTTTCCAGCGCACTGAGCAGGGTCTTCCAGAATCCGGCCTCTTCGGCGGCCTGGATTTTGGGTAGGTAGAGAACGATGGAGGACCCGGCGTCCCGCAGCGGCTGGTGATTGTTGACCACATAGAGGGTGAGGTCGACGATCGAGGCCGACAGCGACCGGCCATCAACGCGAATATGACGGTCGTCGAGATGGAGGCCGCGGGTGCGGAAGATGGTGGTGGTACATTCGAGCTGGCTGCGCCAGTCGGCGATGATCTCCCGGCCCAAAAAATCGCGGGCCCAGGTGTTCATTTCTCCCGCGACCTGCCGGGCGACCTCAAGAAAGAGCGGATCGCGAGCGATGGCCAGCTTGAGGCTGCGCTGGTTGTCCAGGGACATGGTGGTGATCTGACCGAGGGCGTCCTCGCCGTCAAACATCCAGCCGTCGGCACCCGAGAGCAATGCATAGGCGACATTGCGCAGGTTTGAGGCCACCGGGGCATTGGGTCTGGCAGCGGGTCCAGTGCCCTGGATCCATTGGCGCTGCAGATCATGGGGGATCGCGGGCCCCACAAATCTGCCCTCACGGGCATCCTGCACCCGGATGGAGGTTCCCTTGATGGTGGCGGCGGGATCAAGAAAAGTGATAGGCTGGCGATCCCTGATCCGCGCTGCCCGGCGCTGGATTCGTTCGGTCATGAGGTGTTTCTGGGCCTCGTTGAACTGCGCCATGAAGCTGAGCGCGGCCAGCGCCTCCAGAGTGTAAATATCCGGATAGGCTTCGGCTAACGTCTCTCTGATCTGCAATTGCATGCCTCCGTTGGTCGTTGCTGGTCGTTGCATCTTGTTTCTTCCCCTTCTGTTTTTTTTGCCCCTTGTTCAGTCCATAGTTGTTGGCAGAAAGACACGGGGCGAGAGTGGTTGCTAGTGCTGGTCGACAAAAATCAAGGCGCTGGTATCAAAACCCAGGGACGCTGCTTGTGCTATCAGTTGATTTTTAACCTCAGTCGATATGGCCGGGGTTCTGGCTAACAGCCACAGATACGATCTGTCCGGTCCACACACCAGGGCGTATTGGTACTGGGCATGGTCAAGTTCGATGATGATGTATGAGCCATAAAAGGGGCCGAAGAAAGAGACTTTTAAGTGTCCTTGATCCGTTCTGCCGACAAAGGAGGCCTTGCCTTCAGCCTCCTGCCATTTTTTCTTTTGCTCAGAGTAGCCGCGATTGAGCACCCTGACGCTACCGTCCTCGCGCAGACTGTACGTTGCCGAGACGTGGCTGAGACCTCGTTCAAAGGAATGATCCAGACGGGCGATCTCGAACCATTTCCCCAAATATTTCTCCAGGTTGAAATGCTCAACCGGCCTGACATTTTCCGGGATGCCGGTACATCCCGTCAGCAACAGCAATAAAGCAGCGAATATTTTTTTCATTTGTGCAGTGACGGATTGAGGTTGGTTGGGTCTGTACCTTTGGCCTGGAATTCCTGAAAAATGATCGAGCCGATGATGAGCGCGAGGCCGAGGAAGGTGGCCGGGTGGATTTGTTCGCCAATCACCAGGCGGAGAAAAAGAAGGGAGAGGAACGGGGTGATGTAGATCAGATTGCCGATGCGGGCCGCGGTGGTGGAGAGTTGGAGAGCCGTCAGCCAGAGGACGAAGGTGATGCCCATCTCAAAGAGGCCGATGTAGATCAGCGCCGGCCAGGCAGCGGCCGGTGGCCAGTCGATACCGCCCAGAAATGGGCTGCACAGCAGGGTGCACGCCAGCCCTGAGCAGAAGCCGAGGAAGAGTTTGAGCACCGGATCGACGCCGTCCCGGGCGTTCAACAGCCAGAACGAGGCCCAGATCAGAGTGGAACCGGCTGCCAGCAACAGGCCCAGATGGCTGACATCGCCGAAGTGGGTGAGCTGCCCCCTGGTGGCGATCGTGATTGCCCCGAAAAAGCTGATCCCCACCGCCGCCAGCTGACTCCGGCTGAGCGATTGCCCCAGAATCGGTGCCGACATCAGGGTGAGCACCAGGGGCCAGCCGTAATTGAGTGCCATGGCGATCTGGCCGGGGAGCAGCGCGTAGGCCTTGAACAGGGCC
>JBBQCO010000131.1:0-8693 GCA_038318785.1 Desulfobulbales bacterium
ACTTCAAACAGTCGCGTTACCTGATCGGGATCGGATTGGAAGTAACCGGCGACAATGCCGACAAAACGGCTGTTTTCAGCCCGGTCGATCCTGATAACCCGCTCTTCTCCCGGCTGGAAGAAAAATTGATCGAACGAAGTCACGGAAGGATCAAAGCGGTGCGCTTCCATGATTTCAGTGAGTTTTTCGCGATTGACGCCATAGCTCAGGTACACACTAGGGTCGCTCATTTGGTAGACAGCAACCGCCAGGGTGTGCGGTTCGCCGTCATAAGAGTTCAGCGTGGCATCCGCCTTGAAGCGGATTTCAATAGCCTTGGCGGCAAAAGCCCACTTCACCTGGGGCATGGGATAATTTTTCTTAAGCTCCTCATTGGCTATTCTGGCTTTTTCATTAGCCTCCTTGGCAGCTTCCAGAGGTGTAAGCGGTGGGGGGGCGGGTTTGTCGGCAAACCATGAGCAGCTTGAGACAACCAGCATCTGCAACAGCAATAGGGCAAAGAATGTGAGCCGCATGGATTACTTATTGTACCCCACAGTGCAGAAGGTGCTGTACAGAAAATAGTTATGGACAGTGTACTGGATGGTATCCGGTTTTTGCACCAGAGTGGACTCTCCAAAAGGGCCCATTCCAAGGAAATACGAGGCGCACTGTTCTTCCACCTTGTGCATGATGGAGGTGTCAATCGGCCCGGTTCCGGTTATTGTTTGCGTGCAGCTGACCGCAAGAAAAAGCAGAGGCAACCCTGCTGCAATACACATTTTTTTCATACTCTTCTCCTTAATGTCCGCGGTGATTGCCATCACCAATCCACACCCCTGGTCAGGAGATAATCTTTTGCCTCCTGCAGGTTCATGCGAGCGGCGGCCTTAATATCTGTCATTCCCGGTTCTACACTATTTATCTGCGTTCTGAGCAACCCGCGACTGTAGTAGGCCTGGGCAAAATCCGGCTTGATGTCGATCACTTTGGTGTAGTCGGAGATTGCCGCAGGAATATCGCCGGATTGTTCACTCAAGGAGCCGCGTCCGAAATAGGCATCGGCCAGGCGGCCATCGAGTTCGATCGCGCGCTTGTAATCGGCCTGGGCCAGTTCCATCTTGCCGATCTGCTGGTTCGCCAGGCCGCGACTGGCAA
Source organism: Desulfobulbales bacterium (assembly GCA_038318785.1). Classification (GTDB taxonomy): domain Bacteria; phylum Desulfobacterota; class Desulfobulbia; order Desulfobulbales; family Desulfobulbaceae; genus Desulfobulbus. The sequence continues at coordinate 1,138 of JBBQCO010000131.1, forward strand.
AAACCTCGGCATTTTGGGGGGCAAGTTCGGATGCCGTGTTGAAATCCTCAAGAGCCGGCCGGTATTTACCCGACGCCAGGTAGGATAACCCGCGATTATAATACATGAAGAGCGGTTGAAACGATTCCGCCACTTGATTCAGCCCTGCATCGGGATACCGGTAACGATACGAGGACTCGCTCTTGTCCGGCTTGATCAGGCCGAGCGCGAGGCTGTAGTCGCTGATGGCCTGATCGAACTTGCCGCTTTTCTGGTAGGCGTAGCCCCGGTTGCTGAATATCGGCGCATAGTTGGGGTCAAGGCGGGCTGCCTTGTTAAAATCGTCTATGGCCTGGCGGTACCCGCCGTTCTGCAGAGTGGAATAGCCCCGGTTAAAATAATCCTGCGGGTTGTCTGCCCGTAACTCAAGGGATCGGCTGAAATCCAGCACGGCATCACGGTAGCTGCCCATCATCTGCAGCGCTTTTCCCCGGTTGGAATACACGACCCCATCCTTGCCGGCGGTTTCGATGGCCTTGCTGAATAGGGTGATCGCTTCCCGGTATTTTCCCTGCTTCACCTGAAAAATTCCGGCCTCCAGAGAGGCCGTGCCGGATACGACGGTCCCGGACGAAAGCACTGTGTCGAAATCCTTAGCCGCGCAGGTGTCGTCTCCCTTGGCGGCGCAACTGACCGCACGACCGAGATACGCCTGGTAACAGGTTGGATTTGCGGCAATGGCATCGGAGTAATCTTTGATGGCGCTGTCATAATCCCCCGTTTGAAAGAAGGCATCGCCCCTGCCGGTCAGGTATTCCCCCTTGCCAGGTTCGTACTCAAGAGCCTGGGTGTAATCTTTGATCGCGTCCGCCGGATTGCCAAGCTTCAGATTCGCTCTGCCGCGGGCCGCCAAAGCCTGCGGATACCGGTGGTCGAGGCTGATTGCCTTTGAAAAATCCTTCGAGGCATTCAGTGTGTTGACCTCTTCAAGAACGAGCCCGCGCTGGTAGTAAAAATCGGGCCGGGTTGGATCGTCCTTAATGGCTTTCCCATACTCGACCAGCGAGTTGTTGAGCTCTTTGAGCTTGAAATGGGCATTGCCGAGATTGGCATGAATTGTAGCCGGGTCATACCCAGCAGCCAGCGCATTGGTAAAATCGGTGATCGCCGCCTCCGGCTTTCCCGATTGCACCAGTACAATACCCCTGCCAAACAGCAGCCCCGCTCTTTCCGGCTGTTCCTCCTGGGAGGAAGGTGAAAAAGACCCTGGGGCGGCGCCTTCTTTTTCATCAAGCACCGCCAAGGCCCGGTCGTAGTCCGCCAGCGCTTTCTGATAGTCGCCGGTTTTCAAATACGAGGCCCCACGGTTATGGTACGCCTCTATCCGTTTCGGATCCATGGCGATAAGTGTGCTGAATCGGGTGATAGCTTCGGCATAGTTTTTCTGGTCGTAACTGTCGATTCCTTTGCGGAACAGGTCCCGCATGGCGTTGCTGCGGATGACCAGAGCCAGGGTGCGGGTTGCCGGCGTGATGCCATCGGCGTGAGTGCTGGCGGAGATCTGCGTTTCCCCGCTCACGGTATCGAGAAAACGAGCGGAAATTATGGCAATGGCCTCTTCGCTGTCTGCTGTGGCGTCCTGGAGGCAACTATACGAGCCCACGATAACAACACGAACACCGAGGCTTTTTCCCAGGCTGACAAGTTGGGCATCAGAGGGAGTGCTCAACAGGTTTATCTTCGCCTTTGCTGCTGCCTGTTTCACCTTCTCCGGGCTCAGCACCGAAAAACCGATGGAGGTCAGATTGGCGGCAAAACGGCTGGTGATACGATCATTTGAGCTTTTTCGCTCGTAATTGACCAAAGGGAGCAGTGCCACAACCTGACCCGGCTCATACGTATAATTCAGGCCGAAGGTCACCAGGGAACCGTGGCCGCGCAAGGTGCTGTCACGGGCGCAGGAAGTCAGTAGAAGTACTGTGAATATAAGGAGTAAAAGCCTAGTCATATAGACTGGCACAGTTACCACGTTACCACATGAAAGTAAATTCAATGTTCTTGCCGCAGAACTCCCTGTGTTTCAGCATTACGTTAAGAAGAACAGGGCCTTGGGAGTCTTTGCCGACCGCCTCGAAAGTGACGGCGCCTGCAGGAAGCACCGCCTTGAAGCGGGGATGCCGGGAAAACACTTCGTTCAAAGCGTTCGCCAGGTGGTCCGGATCGCTGCTGGGGCCTGCGCTTTGGCGCAAACCGATGAGGGTGTGGATGATCGTTGAGAGGATCAACGGCGCCAGGATCGACTCCCCATTGACGGTCACTGCCTCCGCCAAGTGAATGCCTTTGCCGCGCGATTGCACCAGCGGGACCAAACCGCTCGCCGCCATCTGAAGGGTGCGATCGCCGGTGATGGTGGTTTCAAGCGGCGTCCAGCCCGCAACCTCAGTGTCCTGGACGCGCAGCAGTTGGGAAGCAATGCCCAGCGGGCTGCCGGTTCTGGCATGCGATTGCACCAGCAGTGCGGCAACACCCCAGACAGGGGCCAGGAAGTTGGGCTTGCTGCGCCTGAACAGACCCGATGACGCGTCGCCCTGCCCGGAAGGCGTCAATGAAAAACGGTTGCAAGCGGCTATCGTCCAGGAGGCGGCGGGTTGGGCACGGAGCGCCTTCCATTGGGCAAAGGAAAAGCCCTCCAAATGATGGGGTAGATAGGGGAGATGCTCCAGGCCGGACCAGGTATCCAGGTGCAAGAAATCCGGGCCAAACCAGCAGAATGCCGGCGACATCTGGCGTTCGGCCAGGTTGGCGGCAGCCTCCAGTAGCAGCATGCCAACCGGGGTCGCATCAAACGGCACGTCCAGCACAAGAAGATCCGGCGGGTCATCGTCCAGCAATGGTCCGCTTGATGCCAGCACTTCAGCCGCATTTTCCCGGGTCACCGGCACCAGGGTAAGACGAAGTTGCTCCGCACCGGCCGCCTCGAACAGCAGGGCAACCCCCTGCCACGCGGCTTCTATCCGCCGGAAATCGTCATCGGCAAAAATCCGGGTGAGCACCCCGGAGACAATCGCATCAGCCTCATTCCCCACGGCATCAGACCGCCTGGCGCCTTCCTCTCCCTTTCCGGGAAAATCGACCATGTCGAGGATGCTGTCGAGGGTTGTTGCCGCTGCAGTTGACTGTGCCGGCGCTGATTCGGCGCGGCTGCCATCCCTCAGCGCCCTGAGCCAGGGGGTGCGCGCCACAATAGCATCAGGTGCGAAATCCGCCAGCGAGGTGAATTCCAGCAGTATCCCGGCTTCCGGGGCGAGTGATTGGGGCAGCGAAATATACAGCGAAGGGCGGAGCAGAGTTAATCCATGCTCGGCAGATTGAATCGATACTGGTTTGGTGGCCCCCGTTTTTTCAGCTGTTTCCGCAGAGAGCAACGGCGCAAAGGCGACAATGGAAAAAGGGTGCTCAGGTATCTGCATGGTGTGCCTTTCCGGGGACGGCATCAGACCAACCGCACCGTAAACAACTCCGGCTCGTCACCCTCCGGAAACGATCCGAACACCAGTGCTTCCGGCATCCCCTTGACCTTGGCATAGTAGGACGTCCCGTTCGGCACTTCATTCCGCACCCCCCAGGCAGTAAATTCCCGCTCGCCGAGCGTGAGCTGAATTCCCTGCATCGGATAGTTCAACACCGTATTTTTCGGCAGCGTGCTCGCCGGCCCCACCGCCTGAAAGCTGATCTCGCCGCCACAGATCCCAAAGATGACCCCTTTCCACTCTCCTTGCGCCGGCCCAATCTCAAACCATTGCCCTACCTGCTGATCCCCTGCAATATCGATACGGTAGTCGAGTAGGCGGGCAGGTGCGGGCACACTGGTTTTGGCGACAATTTTGGCGCACAGGGCCGGTTCGTCAAGCGTCAGCAGGTGGGCGCCGGCAAGGGGAGTGGGGAGGTCGGCAATGTTTGCCGCGGCTCCGCAGGAGATGAGGAAAAGAGGCAGGCCAGGGCGGCGCGCGGCGACGGAGAGCGCGAGCAGCGACAGGCCATAACGCACGGAAGCTTTGGCCAGTTCTTCAGGCGGCGCCACCACCAACCAGCCTGCCAGCGTCGGATTGATCAGCATGTCCCGGGAATCCTGCCAGCCCATGCGTTCGATGTCGTCATTCCAGAGAGAACCGGCAACGTCGAAGCCGTACGGCCCGAGCTTGGCGCTGACGGCCGAGGGGATGCTCCGATCAGAGGCCAGAGAGGTGAGCCAGAGTTGTTTTTTCATGTCGATATCCTATGCGTTGTTGTATGTGCTTTTATCCCGTGCAGAACAGGGTAAACGGGGCAACAAAGAGCTATCCGCTCATGATCATCACCTTGGCTTGGCTCGGGATGTAGCTCAGGCCTATCGTATTCCCTTCGTTCAGCTTCATGGTATCAATCTTCTAATCGTCGTCCCTGTCCCATCTCTTTTCTTCTGCTTGTTTGCTTGCTCAAGCTACGCTTCAGAGTATTCGTCGTTAATCAAATTTACCCCAATTTAATAACCCCTCCGGCTTTAATCGCCACCGTTGATAGAAAGTCAAAATCCCCCTCATTACCGGATACATTGATCTTGTTGTCCTCAAGCACCCATTTAGCCATTTCGCCAGGGGTATTCAGCCCGATAGTCTTACTCTTAAGCGTGATTTTATTTATCGGAATGATGGCGTCAGCGGCGGCTCTCGCGGCTGTAGCTTCTGCACGTACCGCAGCGATTTGCTCCGTCCCATTAGCTATAACTGCCGGATCCGGGTTAAACATCAATGATTCAGGTGAATATAACCCTTCAAGAAATTCTGCAGCCTCCTCTCTTTCTGCCGCTATATCTTCCTTGTTCTTTTTTATTGATGCATTTTCTGTTGAATCAATTAGTATTTCATCGGTTTTTATCTGTAAATTACTGGATACAAGAGCAACTGATTTGCTGTACATTAACTGAATTGTCGGTGTTATCATCCTTATTTCATCAGATTTTATCTCTATTTTATCTGAATCAAATACCATTGTTGACTTGTAAGCAGGTTTGGTTTTTTTTGGCACACCTTTGGCTTTATACAATTGAGCCAAAGTTACAATTAAAGCCTGCGAGATCTGCCCTATATTTAGAATTTCTTTAACACCCTTACCCTTGAGTAACTTTGATGCCAAAAAGATTGCAGCGGAGAGACCAATGTCAACTTTGCCAAGTATACCCATGTATTTGAAATATCCTTTCGATGCAGGGTCTTCACCACCTGCCAATATTTCAACCTTCTTGTCTCCTATGATTGTACTATGCTCTGAACTTGAATAGACTTGGCCTTTATAGCATTCAAATTTTCTGCCTTCGCTAGTTACTGTTCTTTGTCCCCAATACGATTCATTCATGTTACCGTTTTTGCTAACCGAATCACCGCCAATCACTGTGGTTGAATTAAAGCCAATTACCATTTTTGAATCGAGTCCTGCTGTAGTGTTGGAGGTGAGGCCGAGTGTATATTTTGATGCCATGACGACATCGAGGGAATCTGGCTCGATGATTTCGGTTTTGTCGCCGCTAACAGTCTCGGTTTTATTGCCCTTGACGGTCTCGGTTTTGTCGCCTTTGACAATCTCGGTTTTGTTACCATTAATCTGCTGAGATGCCGACGATACCTCAACTTCTAGTTCTCCATTCGTGAACATCCTGATACCTGCTTTCCCTTTGTCGTCTAAATCAAATCCTGACGGGGGGGCGTTGGGGGCTCCCATGCGAAACCATGTGTTGGCTTGCGGTGTCTCAAACTGTATCCGCTGGCCATCCTTCTGATCCTCCATGTGCAGCTTGTTGCCCCCGGCGGTGGCGATCCAACTCTGGGTACTGTTTGTTGAGGTGACCACGCTGGGGGTCAGGGGGTTAGGGACAGCAGCGGCGATGATGGGGCGGTCGGGGTCGCCATCGATGAAGGTGAGCAGCACTTCGGTATCCTTGTGCAGCGGAAAGTGCATACCGTGGTTGCTGCCGGCGTATGGCTGGGCCATCCGGAGCCATGACGACGCCTTGCCCCTGTGTGAGCCAGCCAGATCAAACGGCATACGTACTTTATAACGGCCATCTTGGTCTATCTCGGCGTAGTCGCCGATCCCCTCTGCATCGACATGAGCGTTCAACGTCCCTGAAATACTCGGCTTCTCTGTGATTCGTTCAGGACGGAACTGGCTTTTGGACGAGATCGCGGTAAAACTGTTGCGGTAATAAGAGGATTTTTCGTGGGTGGATTGAACTTTATCGATCCCGGCAGAGAACATAAAGCTCTGGTCGCCATTGTGCGTAATATCGGTGGTAAGGTATGAAGCATTGAAGTCCTTGCGATTATGGCCATCAAGTTGGAAGATATATCCCGGTCTCAGGTAGGGAATGAGACTTTCTCCATGGTATATCCGTGCCCTGCATTTGAGCGCTTCAGCACGTATCTTTGCTAGGCGGGTTCCTTCCTCTTTTGTCGAAAAATGCTCGCCGTAGATATACATATCCCCGACTCCGCGTTCGGAAACCACCCATTCAGCAGTCATATCCACGGATGGTGTTCGGTAATTGTAATCCTTCAGCACGACCCGTGCCGGTAGCATCTTCTGGTTGCAGATCAATGTGTTGATGACCTCCTCGCGCGCTGATTCATCCAACCCTGACAGGGGCGAGTAATACATCTTTTCCCCCTCTTTCATGACCGAATGCAGCAGGGTCGAATCGGTTACGATAACCTTTTCGCCAGCCTCCTTCTGCTCAAAAAAATAATAAAGCCCCTCACGTTCCATCAAACGCGAGATAAAGCTGTAGTGGCTTTCGTTGTACTGGCAGATATATTCGTGAGCCGGGTAGTCGTCGGTCAGCCTGAATTCGTAATCAAGACTGGTGAGACCGCCATCTTGCATGGCGGTCTCGATAATCTGCGGGACGGTCTTGTCGAGGAATACCTGGTTGTGGTGCGTCAGGGTGTGGCGCCAGAGAGCTGGGGTCAGCACAGCACGGTACTGGGTTTTTTCAAGGGCGGTTCCCATCTGTTCGAACTCGGACAAAATACCGTTAAAGCATATAGTACCTTCATCGCGGACAATAGTGAGAGTAGCGCGGGATTGTATAACGTTTTCAAGGTTGAGTTTCTCATCTTCGGATACCAATGTAATGTCAAATCGGTAGAGCCTGGAAAGTCCTTCCGTTCCAGAAAAACTGACGACATCAAAGGTATCTTCCGAAAGTCCCGATGAGGTGAAACTGAATTTCTTTCCCCTTGAGCGCATACATGAAACTCCTTGAGCTTTTGTAACTTTCCTTCGTCGTCCTTGCAAGAAAGGGGAGAAGGACTTTGCCATCAACTCATGATCATTACCTTGGTTTGGCTGGGGGCGCAGTTGAGGCCGACTGTGTTGCCTTCGTTGAGCTTCATAGTGTCGGTCAACCGCACCGCCGGATTGCCTTCGATCTTGACTTTCATGCTGGACATGATGTATTCCGCCGCCCCCATGATCTTGGCAGAGACCACGCCGCCCCCGCCGGAAGCTCCAGGCTGGTCGCCGTTGGTGGGCTCGGTCTTGGA
>JBBQCO010000132.1:0-8688 GCA_038318785.1 Desulfobulbales bacterium
TCGGTGGTTTGTTGGCGCAGCGTATCTCTGAAAAGCACCATAGCCGGGCTCTCGGTGGCAAAATGACCGGCATCGAGCAGCCATAGGCCAGCATCCGCAGCCCAGCAGGCCACAGAGTGCTTGACCTCGGCGGTAAGAAAGACATCTGCTCCCAGGTCCAGGGCGATTTCGGCAAGGTCAGAGCAGGAGCCGCCGCAGACAGCGACCGTCGCCACCCTGCCGGGTCGCGGCCCGGCTTCCAGTATCCACGGCGGGGCGCAGGTCTGCCGGATTCTGGCAAGAAAAACATCGGCAGTTATCGGCGCGGGATAGAAGCCGAGACGACCGAGTCCGCAATCAAGATCACAACCCTTGCGGGAAGGGACAAGGGGTTTGGCATCCACCAGGCCCAAAGCTTGAGCAAGATGATCGCTGACGCCCCCTTGGATCGAATCGAGATTGGTGTGGCAAGCGATAACACTCATGTGGCCGCAGGCGGCGGTGGTGATGAATCTGCCTGCGGGGGTGTCGGTACGGATTGCTTTCAGCGGCCGAAAAATAATGGGGTGATGGGTGATAATCAGGTCGTATCGCCCGTTGCGAGCCTGATCGATCAGGGCGCAGGTGGGATCAAGCGCCAGAAGGACGCGGTGCACCGGCTGCTGCGGATCGCCGACGAGAAGACCGACATTGTCCCACTCCTCGGCCAAGTATTCCGGGGTGATGTGCTGCAGAATTGTAAGAAAATCTCGAACTGTAGGCACGCTGTTACTCTGTAAAGAAAAAGAGGCACATCTTTTGGGAGATGTACCTCTTCTTAGGCATTTTTTTCAATGCCCCGCTGTTGTTTCAACAATGGTTGCCGATAACTGCTCAATGTTTTCAATGTCAGGCAATTGGAGTGGATGAGGGGGCCGAGAGGGATACTCGATCCGTCCATCCTGAAAAATGGTGGGCCCACCTGGACTCGAACCAGGGACCGACCGGTTATGAGCCGGTGGCTCTAGCCAACTGAGCTATAGGCCCGGACGATACGGTAAACGTAATATAATAACAAGGAATCGAAAAAGGTCAATAACTTTTCACAATATTCCGGAAAATCGGGGCTCTGGCCAGGAAAAGGAGGCAAAACCATAAACGATTCTGGCGCATTGGCAGAGGCGTGCATACGTTTGCAATGCATTTATTCCACCTTCACACGGGTTCCCGGCATCAAAATGCGGTGACCATGAACAGGATGACGGGCAGGTAATCCTATGTTGTATAATAATCTCATTTATTTTCTGGTGGTTATCTTTGTTTTCTCCACCAACACCCCCGCAACCAAGCCGGTTCTGGCACCCCTCTGGGCCTTGGCTGCTTTTGTCGCGATAACCTGGGGGTTCGCCCGAATTGCCTCCCGGATGTTCAACCGGTCCGCCGCTGGACCGACAAGCTATTTTTCTGTGGAGAAAAGGCTGTCGATCTTGGCGGTGCTGCTGTTTGTGGGGTTTGTCTATCTTCTGGATCTGAAATATTACCTAGCCCCCCTGTCCCTTGGTGGCCGCTTGCCGGTCCTGACCGACATCGCCGGTCTCGGTTGTTTTTTCCTCCTGTTGATCCTGATTTGGCGGGCTGCCCGGCGCCGCTACCAGCAGATTTTTCAGCGTCCATATACTCCCTTTGCCTTTGTTCGCTCCAATTTCAAGGCCAACCTCCCCATTGTTCTGCCCTGGTTGACCCTTTCTCTGGTTTTCGATGGACTCCAGGCCCTGCCTTTTCCTGAGTTGTCTAAGCTGCTGCGTTCCCCCTGGGGTGACCTTGCCCTTTATGCCCTTTTCCTCTTTTTTCTCATTTTGGTCTTTCCGCCGCTGGTTCGTTCCCTCTGGGGCTGCACGCCCCTACCGGACGGACCGGTGCGAGATCGGCTTTTGGCGTTCTGCCGATCCCAAGGCTTCCGGTCCGAAATCTACTCCTGGCCGCTTTTCGAGGGACAGGTTCTGACCGCTGGTATCATGGGGATTGTCCCGAAGCTGCGTTACCTGATGGTGACACCTGCGCTCTTGGAGACCTTGACCGAGGAGGAATTGGACAGCGTCCTGGCGCACGAGATCGGCCACGTCAAACATCTACATCTGGTGCTTTATATCGTTTTGTTCCTTGGCTTCAGCCTGCTCGCCGGAGCGATGGCCAAGCCCCTCCCCCATCTGATTCTTTCCAGCGATCTTTTTTACCGCCTGCTGCCCCACCTGCCGTTTGCACCGGAGAATCTGTTGGGTGTCCTCGCAACCGCTCCGCTTTTGCTGGCGATGCTTGTCTATTTCCGTTTTGTTTTCGGCTATTTTATTCGCAACTTCGAGCGACAGGCTGATGCCTACGTCTTTCGCGCCTTGGGGACCAGCTGGCCCTTGATCCGGTCGTTTGAGAAAATTGCTCTGTTCAGCGGCGGCGGTCGGGACGAGAAAAATTGGCATCATTTTGGCATTGGTGAGCGGATCGATTTTCTCAAGCAGTGCGAAGAGGACCGAAGCCTGATCGACCGCCATCAGCGCTCATTACGATTGAGTCTTTTCTTCTATTGTGCCTGCATCGGTTTGTCTTTTATGGCCTTGCACCGGATTGACGCCAGCGCGCTCTCGGAAGGATATGAAACCAAGTACGCCGAGGCGGTCCTGTTGCAGAAGGTACGGCAGGAACCGGAAAACAGTCTCTGGCTGATATATCTTGGTGATTTCCTGCAAAGTCGCAAGATGGAGCAAAAGGCAGTGGATGCCTACGAAAAGGCTTTGCAGCTCACACCGATGAACGCCGAGGTCAACAACAACCTTGCCTGGCTGCTGCTCACCGCTCAAGAAAAAACCATCCGCAACCCGGAACGCGCCTTGACGCTGGCACGGACCGCCATTCTTCTCAAGGAAAGCGGCTATATCCTCGATACCCTGGCCAACGCTTACTGGGCCAATGGATTAGTCGAGGAGGCTGCGGCCACGGAATTCAGGGCAATCCGACTTGATCCGGACAATCGCGCCTACTATCAGGGGCAACTGGAGAAATTCAGGGAGCAACGATGGCAGGACAAGGAGTGACCCGCGGCTGTGAGGTGACAGGCTACGAGGATACTGTTTTTACAGCATGATGTTGGGCAGCTCCATTTCCATCCGATTGAATGCTGTGACGAAGGCCTTGACAACCTCCGGGTCGAATCTGGTGCCGGCACCGGCCGCAATTGTTTCTTTAGCCTCCTCGGGCGGGAGCGCCTTTCGGTAGGGACTGTCGACAGTGAGGTCGTCATAGACATCGGCAACAGCCAGGATGCGGGCTCCCAGGGGAACGGGTGACAGGTCGCCATTGCTTTCAAATTGCTCATGATGTCCGAGCAGCATGGGGAGCACCCCACCCAAAGGGCCGCGAAGAAGCGGTTCATACGAAGGTGTGCCACTTGGGGGTGATTGATCGTCTTGATTGAGCGAAACCGCCTTGCGGAGGATGCTGCGGCTGACCTGCAACTTGCCGAGATCGTGCATGAGCGCCGCCGAACGGATATCCTCGAGTTCATCCTTTTCCAGCCCCATGTACATGGCAATCCGGGTTGCGTAGATAGAGACGCGAAAGCAATGATTTTCCTCCTCCTCATCCTGGGCGACGAGCTGACGAAGGATCGTCAGCAGACCCCGATAGGTTTGCCGTAGTTCCCGCATCTTGTTTCTATTGCGTTCATACAGGGTCCCCATGGTATAGGCGGTGACCAACAGAATGCAGCCCCAGGAAATGATGTGATACCACTGGTTGACGCCGCCGACCCCTGCCAGATTGAATTGCTCGAAACGGCCCGGATTGTAATAACTGACCAGGCCAACGAGGAGGATGCTGGCAAAGGCGGTCAGTACCGCCTGCCGGCGACCGAAGAGATAGGCTGAAATGACTGCCGGCAGAGTATAGAAGCCGAGGAGTAGGTACTGGGAAGCGAGGGTATAGTTGAACATCCAGGCAACGCCGAGCATGGAAAGGATGATCCAGATTTCCTTGTTGATTTGCTTTAAGGATCGTTTGAGTCCTTTGCTTTTTCGTGAGTTCTTCCGCCTGGCTCGCATGAGGGCGGCTAAATCGAGAGGTTCGTTGGGCGTTTCAAGGGCCTTTTCGTCGTTGGTGCCTTCCTGGGTGGGGATGAACAAGGCCTCAGCTCCCAGTTCTTCCAGCCGGCGGATGACCAAGAGTCCGGTTTCCTCGGCTACATTGCGGCTCAGGATCACCGGCAGATTTTTCAGCAGGGCGGGGATTTGCTCCGGAGGAATGCTTTTCGCCCGTTTCTCCAGGTACGCAGTGAGTTGCGCCTCGTCGGCGGCGGGGGAAAGTGCTTTCAGGATGAGTGAACCTTTGCTATTATCCATAATCGCTGCCTGTTCGGAAGAGTATGTTTGGGCCACACTTAATCTCTACGCAGGGTGGGCCTCGAAACAACGAAGAGAAACGTCGACAGGGCAATTATACGTGGAACCGGCCTTGTGTTCAAGGCATGGCCGTTTTTTTCAGAGCACCGCCCGCCACGGAAGACGGTTGTGCTTGTGTCACGAATCGTTTGGCCGGAGAGGGATAATTGATGAAGAACCGGACCCACTGGCTGTTGAAAGCGCAGTTTCTTTGGCTAGCAATAGCCTTGGCGGCAGTTTTCGGCTTCAGGTTCTCGCTCTTGCCCTGGCGCGCGGCAATAATGATGGTGGCCGCGGCCGTAGGCGGCCTCGTGCTGACCGGTTTTTTCAGTTTGCTGGTGCTGTTTATGCTGCTGCGCGCGGGCCGGCGTGGCGGCGGCAAACACTGCCTGTTCTCCGCCGCTCTTTCCTTGCCGGCCTTGATCAGTGTCCTGCTGCTGGGCATGCAAGGGGCAAAGGCCCCGCCGATCCACGACATCACCACCGACACCGACAACCCGCCCGTCTTTCGTGCAGCCCAAACATTGCGCCTGGCCGGAGACAACAGCATCGACTATCCGGGTAAAACGGCGGCTGACCGGCAACAACAAGCCTACCCCGACATCAAGCCAATTGAAACACCACTGCTGCCGACAGAAACTTTTGCTCAAAGTCTCGCCACGGCTGAAAAGTTGCGCTGGCGGGTTATCGGGCAAGAGAGGGAACAGGGATTGATCGAGGCAGTGGATCAGACCCTGATATTCGGTTTCACAGATGACATCATTATCCGTATCGCCCCCAGCGGCAACGGCAGCCGGATCGATCTCCGCTCTGCCTCCCGTGCCGGAATAAGTGATCTGGGCGTCAATGCCGAGCGGATCAGGGACTTCAGGCGCACATTCCACAGCATTCAGTCGAAAGAATAAACGTATGCACAAACCCCTTATCCTGGTCACCAACGACGACGGTGTTTATGCGCCGGGCATCCGGGCGCTGCACGAGGCGGTCAGTTCGCTTGGCGAGGCGGTGATCGTTGCCCCCGAACGGGACAACTCGGCGGTCAGCCATTCCTTGACCATGAACCGGCCGCTGCGGGTGGTGCAGTTGGATGAACACATCCACACCATCGACGGCACCCCCACCGACTGCGTCACCATTGCTCTAAATAAGATTCTGCACCGTAAGCCCGATCTCCTGGTGTCCGGGATCAACCCCGGCGCCAATTTGGGCGACGATATCAGTTATTCGGGCACGGTTTCGGCGGCCATCGAAGGAACCATGTACGGTATCCCCTCGCTGGCCTTCTCCCTGAGCGGGACGCCGCCTTATGATTTTGAGGTGACGGCGGCGGTTGCCTGGAAACTGGCCTCCATGGCCCTGGCCATGGATCTGCCGCCCAAATCCCTGCTCAATATCAATATTCCGCAACTGACCGCCGGTGAGATTCGCGGCATCCGCTTTACCCGCCAAGGTCGCAGGCTCTATCGGGACGCTATCCAAGAGACCTTTGATCCCTGGGGCCGCAAGCATTACTGGATCGGCGGCGGCACTGTGCACTGGTCCGGCGGCGACGACACCGACGAGCAGGCGGTGCGCAGCGGTTTTATTTCGGTCACACCTATTCAGCTTGACCTGACCAACCACGATGGCCTGGAATACCTGGAGCAACAATGGAAGATGTGATGATGAACTCACGTCCGCGCCGGGGTCAGTGATGCCGCTGCTCGGCGCCCATCAGTCCATAGCCGGCGGCCTGCACCTGGCCTTTGACCGGATCAATCAGGTCGGCGGTGAGGCGCTGCAGATCTTCACTGCCAACCAACGACAGTGGCGTACCCCACCGCTCAGCGCGGAGGATATTCGGCTGTTTACCGAAAAATGGCGACAGAGCGGCGGGATGCCGGTGGCCTCCCATGCCTCCTATCTGATCAATCTGGCTGCATCGGAACCTGAAAAGGCAGTGAAATCATTGGCGGCCTTTGTTGGGGAGTTGCAGCGCTGCCTGCAGTTGGGCATTGCCTTGGTGGTGATTCATCCTGGGAGCCATAGCGGCTCCGGAATCGAAGCAGGACTGACCGAGGTGGCACGCAACCTTGATCTGGCACTTGAACGTTCGGGGGCGCTTGACTCCAACCTCAAAATTTTGCTGGAAACCACGGCGGGTCAAGGAACCTCGTTGGGTAGCCGGTTCGAGGAGCTGGGTTGGCTTCTTGGGCAAAGCCGGTATCCCGAACATATCGGAGTTTGCGTCGACACCTGCCACATCTTTGCTGCCGGCTATGACTTGGGCAGTGCTGCGGTATATGAGCAGACCTTTGCCCAACTGGAACGGCACATCGGCTGCACTCGCGTCCATTTCTTTCATCTCAACGATTCCAAAAAAGACTGCGGTAGCCGGGTCGATCGGCACGAGCACATCGGCGCAGGGCGGATTGGGTTGGAAGGCTTTCGTTGCCTGCTCACCGATTCTCGTTTTTTCGACCACCCCATGACGCTGGAAACCGATAAGGGCGCTGATTTGGCCGAGGATGTTGAAAATCTCCGGCGCCTGCGTGCCCTTGTGGCCTGACCGCCCTCCCTTGGGAACAGCCGTTTTCCTGATTTTCCTTGTAAGGTTTACCGAAAATTTACTGTACTTCCGAATGGTTCCTGGTTATTTATGCCACATCGTGTTCGTTTCATTATCCAGAACATCTTGGAAAGGAGGTAAAGCGTATGAAGAGGTATGTTGCGGAAACTTTCGGTACATTTTGGTTGGTCTTCGGCGGTTGCGGCAGTGCTGTTCTTTCGGCGGCTTTTCCCGAGGTCGGCATCGGGTTGTTGGGGGTTTCCCTGGCCTTTGGCCTCACCGTCTTGACCATGGCGTATGCCATTGGTCATATTTCGGGTTGCCATCTGAACCCAGCCGTATCGGTGGGATTATGGGCTGGCGGCCGATTTCCGGCAAGCCAATTGCTGCCCTACATCGCCGCCCAAGTGGTGGGCGGCATTCTCGCTGGTGGCGTTCTCTATCTTATTGCCAGCGGCAAAGCGGGATTTGATCTGGCGGCCGGGTTTGCCTCCAATGGTTATGGTGCCCACTCGCCGGGCGGCTACTCTCTGCTGTCCGCCCTGATCGCCGAAGTTGTCTTGACCATGATGTTTCTCCTGGTCATTCTCGGCGCCACCGATCAGCGGGCGCCGCAGGGCATGGCGCCGATTGCCATTGGTCTTTGCCTGACTTTGATTCATCTGATCAGTATTCCGGTCACCAACACCTCGGTTAACCCGGCCCGGAGCCTGGGAGTAGCCTTGTATGTCGGCGACTGGGCTCTTGCCCAGCTGTGGCTGTTTTGGGTGGCCCCGATGGTCGGTGCCGTTCTGGGTGCGGTGATCTATCGTTTCATCGGCGCAACAGAAGAGTAAGGTCAACAGGTTGCTCCAATTCCGTCGGTGGCAGGTTGCGCAAGCTCTCTCTCCTTTCCTGCCGTCGGCGGTGCTTTTTCAACACCACGATAGATCATGAAAACAAAAATCCTGCATTACCCCGAGAACGGTGTGCTGGAGATTGCAGTCACGGGAGAACTGAGCAACGACCATGCCTGCGATCTGATGCAGATCACCTTGGGCCACATTAACAGCGGTTTGGCTGCCCGGCTTGTGATCGATTTGCGGGCTACCCGACTAAATCATGGTTTTTCTCTGTTCAATCTCTACCGTCTGATTGAGAATTTTCGGCAGGCCTCAGAACCTTGCCCGCTTCCGCGGCAACGTGTACAAGCAGCGCGGCTGCGTGGCGATGGCCATCCGGCAGATTCCGTACGAGATCCACACGCTCGAGAAGCTGAATCTGCCGCCGGTGCTCAACAAGCTGGCCGATCGGCCGCGCGGCCTGGTGCTGGTGACCGGCCCGACCGGCTCGGGCAAGTCCACGACGCTGGCCGCGATGGTGGACAAGATCAATCGCGAGCGGAAGGGTCACATCATCACGATCGAGGACCCGATCGAGTTCATCCACCGTCACAAGTCGTGCGTGGTGAACCAGCGGGAGATCGGGGCGGACACCAAGTCGTTCACGGCCGCGCTCAAGTATGCGCTGCGCCAGGACCCCGACACGATCCTGATCGGCGAAATGCGCGACCTGGAGACGATCTCGGCCGCGCTCACGATCGCCGAGACCGGACACCTCGTGCTCGCCACGCTGCACACGAACTCGGCGGCGGAGTCCATCAACCGCATCATCGACGCGTTCCCGGCGCACCAGCAGGGCCAGGTGCGCGCGCAGCTCGCGTTCGTGCTGGAAGGCGTGATCACCCAGACCCTGATCCCGAAGGCGAAGGGTCGC
>JBBQCO010000133.1:0-8300 GCA_038318785.1 Desulfobulbales bacterium
GAGGCAGAGGGTACATTCTGCGGTGGCGATGGCCCTGTTCTCATCAATGGCCGCCATGGGACAAACGGAGCGACACTGCCGGCATTGGCC
Organism: Desulfobulbales bacterium; assembly: GCA_038318785.1. Lineage (GTDB taxonomy): Bacteria > Desulfobacterota > Desulfobulbia > Desulfobulbales > Desulfobulbaceae > Desulfobulbus. The sequence goes on from JBBQCO010000133.1 coordinate 91, forward strand.
ACATTCAGCCGAGCCTCCAGTGAGCCGCACCAGGGAAAAACGGGCGACAAGTGCCAACAACGCCCCCAGCGGGCACACCTTACGACAAAAAAACCGGCGTTCCACCCAACTGAGGCCCAGCACCGCTAGCAGGAGAAGCAGCGAAAAAACAGACAGCGCATACACCTTGTCGCTGAAGGGGAGCACAAAACGTTTGAGCAGGGCATAAACCGGTTCGGTCAGGGCGTTGACCCACGGGGGGGCCTGTTGATAGGTCCAGGTGAACAGGGTGGTGGCCGCATGGTCAAGTCCCGGCTGCACCCCAAAGGTGAAGCCGCGCACCAACAGCGAGAAGGGGTCGAGGTACCCGGCAAGGGGCAGGCCGAAGCAGGCGGCAGCGAGGAGAAAAAAGAGCAGGTAATATTTTATGTGCCGTTGGCCCGGTTCCGGGATAGTGGCGTTTGTCCGTCCAAACAGGCGACGGCTGATATCGATCAGGGTGCCCATGGGGCAGATCCAGCCGCAGAAAAACCGGCCGAACAGCAAGGTCAGGCCGAGGGTGATCAGGGCCGGCAGCATCAAGGCAATCACCGCTTTGGCGGCCAGCATAGCCGCCAAAGCGAGGAAGGGATCGATGCGGAACAGGAGATTGACCGCCCAGTTCAGCTCATCGACCCCGGCATAATCGGTTTTGATAAACAGGACGAGGAAAAGGAGAAAAAACAGGCTCTGGCTGATCTTTCTCCAGGCGGACGTCGACAAAAAAGGGCCGGAACGTCGCATCAGGCCGCCAGCACTTTGATCCGGTCCAGGGCCATCTCACCGAGCCCCATTTTGTAGGCTGCCACGGTGGAGTCGATGGCATCGGGTGCCAGATCAAACAAGGTGGTGGCATAGGCATCGGCAGCCACCGGGTCGGCAGAGGCGATCAGGGTGTCGAGTCGGCGCACATCCTTGAGGTCGCCTCCTTGCGGGCCGTTATTGAGGAGAATGCGGGTGGCATCGATGATCGTCAGTTTGGGCCGGATCACCGTGGCCAAATCCGCCAGGCTCTGGCCGAGATCATGGTGCAAAGAACCCCGGTTGCCGCCGATCACGCCCATGCTGTTTTTGAGGCCCAGAGTCAGCCGGGAGAGGCCGTGGTGTTTGGCCACCGGCAGGTTGATGTAGCAGTCGCAGTCGAGGGCATCCTTGTAGATTTCCCATTGGGTGAGCGACTTGCCCTTGGCAATCTGCATCGGCACGAATTTGCGCTGGTCGATATGTTCGATCACCGCGCGAGAATCGTTTAGTTCGCGAATCGCCCGTTCGATACCGCTGTTGGCATAGCAGCGACGCTGCTCGTTGCAGGTGCGATCGAACACCAGTACCTTTTTGGCCCCGGCTTCCAGGGCCTGGGTGACCACGGCCGCAACCACCAGGGGATGGGTGTTGGCCGCCTGTTCCGGGTTGCGGTCCCAGCCGATATTCGGTTTGACCACCACCCGGTCGCCCGGCCGGACAAACTGTCCCATGCCGCCCAAAGGCGCAAGGACCCGCTGAACCAGGGAGGAATACTCCTCACCCTTGGCGACGCTGAGCAAGGCGGGCGGTTTCTCCGCAGCCAGGACTTCAGGCAAAATGGTGAATCGGGGAATGGCCAGGGTGGTACCGGCAGACCAGAGAAAGACCTCGCGGATGAATTGCCGTCTGTTCATGGACACCTCCTTCTACCCTTGGGGCGTGGGGGAATCGGCGGGAGCGGAACGCTTCGTTCCTGCTGTAATCTGAACCGAACAGTACCCTGTGAGAGATGAAAAAACAACGGATTGAAAAACGAACCGGCAGAAGTCAGCTTAACCTCTTCTCCAAGAGACCAGCACAACCTTGGCGGCGAGAGCGAGATAAATCTGCAGCAATCAATCAATCGCGTATTGCGTCAATTTCCGGTACAGGGTCTTGCGGCTGATACCGAGGATATCGGCTGTTTTCTGGCGGTTGCCGCCGTGAAAATCAAGCATCTTGAGGATATGCTGCTTTTCCATCGACTCCAGCGTCAAGGCGACCCCACCACTCTCCGAGGACTCTACCAGTTCGCGGGGGAGGCAGCGCTCGGTGATGATGCCGTTTTCCGCCAGAATAATAGAGCGCTCGATGACGTTGCGCAACTCCCTGATGTTGCCGGGCCAATTATAGTTGAGGATACAGGCCATGGCCCGCTCGACGATCCGGTAGCTGGTGTTGTCCGGGCTGAGCGCGGTCAGAAAATAATCCACCAGCAGGGGCAGATCTTCCTTGCGCTGCTTGAGCGAGGGAATTTCGATGCTGAAGGCATTGATGCGATGAAAAAAAGCCTCATTGAATCGCCCGTTTTCCACCTCCTCGGCCAGGTGGCGGTTGGTGGCGAAGAGAAAGCGAATGTTGACGGTGCGCTCCTCCTTTTCCCCCACTCGCCGATAGGCGCCGGTCTCCAGCACCCGCAGGAGTGAGGCTTGCACCTCGAGCGGCAGCTCGCCGATCTCATCGAGAAAGAGCGTGCTGTCGTGGGCAAAGGAGAGCAATCCTTCGCGCGATTCATTGGCGCCGGTATATGAGCCCTTGATGTGGCCGAAAAGTTCGCTGCGGGCCAACTCCTTCTGCAGGGTGGCGCAGTTTTTGATAATCATCGGATTGGCGGCCAAAGGCGAGCGGTTGTGGATCAGGCGGGCCACCACATCCTTGCCGGAGCCCGATTCGCCGGTGATCAGCACCGGTATCCTCGCCGGAGCCACCTTGTCGATCAGAAACTGGATGTCGCGGATGGCCTGGGAGTTGCCGATGAACCGGACCTGACTCTGCGCCTGGCCGGTGCTGTGGCGAAGCATGGCATTTTCCCGGGAGAGCAGTACCCGCTGGTGCGCTTTTTCCACGATCAGATCAAGCCGGTCGAGGTTGAACGGTTTGCGGATGAATTCGCAGGCGCCCAGTTTCATGGCCTCCACCGCAATGTCGACGTCGCCGTGGCCGGTGATCATGATCACTTCTATATGGGGGATCGATTCCCGGATTCGGATCAGCAAGTCAAGGTCGGAGACATCGGGCAGCCACAGATCCATGATAATAACGTCAAACCAATGACTGCGAACCATGGCCATGGCCTCGGCGCCGTCGCCAGCGGTCAAAATCTCACGGCTGCTGCTGGCCAGTTCCTTTTGCAGGAGTCGCCTGATTGATTCCTCGTCGTCAATAACCAGGATGGAATATTTTTCTCTGTCCATCATTGCTCCATTCCCGGCAGCGAAACCCGGAAGGCCGAACCCTTGCCGACAGCGCTGGTGACGCTGATTTCTCCGCGGTGATTGTTCACGATTGAGTAACAGGTGGAAAGGCCGATGCCGATCCCCTTGCCGACCGGCTTGGTGGTGAAAAAGGGTTCAAACAGCTTATCCTGCATCTCCAACGGGATGCCGCAGCCGTTATCATCGATGATCAGAGTCACTCCATTATCCGCCTCGGTCTGGGTCTTAATCAGGATGATGCCGCCGGACTCGGTGGCGTCGATGGCATTGGTCAGCAGATTGATGATCACCTGTTTAAGCTGCGACTCGTCGCCGAGGATCGGCGGGAGATGGTCCTGAAGTTCTGTTTTGAGAGTGAGGTCGTGATGCTCCTTGAAATGGTGCTTGAGGATGAACAGGGTGTCGGTGACGCACTGGTTGAGGTCGACAGGGCCGATGCTGGCGACGGTCGGCCGGCTGAAGGTCAACAGGGTCTGAACTATATCGCGGCAGCGCAGGCATTCCTTGATGATGGTTTCGGTATATTCCTTGAAATCGGCGTAGAGTTCTTCGTCGATTGCCCCCTGGAGCTTGGAATTCCGACGCTGTAACCCCTGGGCGAATCCGAGAATGGCGGTCAGCGGGTTGTTGATCTCATGGGCGACTCCGGCGGCCAGGGTACCGACCGTGGCCATTTTCTCCGCCTGATAAAACTGGGCCTGAAACTCCTTTTCCAGGGTCACGTCTCGTTTGAAGAGCAGAACCTGGCGCTCGCCGGTGGGACTGGTCTTGAGGGGTGAGGCAATGATTTCGTAGTGTTTGAAATCGTTGCCCACCTTGTAAATGCAGAGATCCTTGACGATCTGGTCACGATCCAGAGCTCGCAGGGCCGGGCAATCATCGCAGCGGCTGTCCCTGCCCCGGAAGATGTGATGACAGTGCTGGCCGATCGGGTCAACCCCGGGAAACCACTCGATGAACACATGGTTGACCCGCTGGATGGTGAGGTCCTCATTGAGCACCACCATCAGGTCGGTGATGCCGTCGAGCAGTGCCTGGATCTCCTTGCGTTTTTTTTCCAGCTCCAGGTTGGAGCCCTTCAGCTGCTCGACCTTCTGCTGCAGATCCTGGTAGAAACCGAGCTTGCAGTGCTCGATGCCGACCAGATCTTCCAGGGTTGTCATGTGGGGCATCACCACACCTCCTCGCAGATCTTCAAGAACTCCTCCCATGTGGCCGGCCGGGGATTGGTCAGATTGCAGGCGTCATGGACCGCCATTTTGCACAGGGGTTCGAGGTGATGGCGTTCGCTTTCCGGGATCAATTGACTGAGGCGCAAGGCCACATCGAAAGAGGCAAAAAATTCATCGAGATGTTCAATGCCCGCCAGTCCGGTTTCCTGGTCGGAACCCAGTTGACGTTTGATGATGAGCCGGCCGATCTCGGCCGTTTTTTGCGGGTTGATCCCGAGGTTGAACCGCATGACACTGGTAAGGAGTATCGGATGCACCACTCCGTGCCGCATGTCGAAATGACCGCCCAGGGAGTGGGCCAGGGCGTGTTCGGCCCCCAGGCCGGCATTGCTGAAGGCCATTGAGGCGGAGACCGCAGCGATGCTCAACTGTTCCAGTGAGTCCAGGGAGCGGGTGGCCACGGCACGCGGCAGGTTGGCCAGAATCAAATCGATGGCCTTGAGCGAATGCATCTCGGTAAAGGGCGAGGCGATGCGCGACATGTAGGCCTCGATGGCGTGGGCCAGGGCATCAACTGCGGACTGGATGATCAGGGATTCGCTCTTGGTTCGCAGAATCAGGGGATCGACAATGGAGATGTTGGGCACCAGCGTCCGGGTGATGATGGACATTTTGACCCCGCGCTTCATATCGGTGATGATGCAGAACTGGCTGATATCCGAACCGCTGCCGGCGGTCGTGGTGATCAGCATCATCGGCGGCAGCGGCCGCTGCACCCGGTTGGCCCCCTCGTAATCCTGTATTCGGCCGCCGTTACTGGCAATAATAGCAATGCCCTTGGCCGTGTCCATGGCGCTGCCGCCACCGATGGCGATGATCACATCGGTGCCGTTTTTCAGATAGAATTCCGCTCCCTGCTCAACCTGAAAATCACGGGGATTCGAGGTAACGCCAGGATAGTAGACCCATTTGATGCCCTCTTTTTCGAGGATGTCCATGAGACGCTGCAACCAGCCAGCCTCCTCAATTCCTTGGTCGCTCACCAGAAAAACTTTTTTAGCGCCGAGGCGGAGGGCGCATTGCCCGGCATGATTGAGGCTGCCCCTGCCGAAGATAATCTCGGGGATGGCGAATTTGGTGATCTCCATAAATCCTGTACCGCTGAAATGTTTCCGGGTGGTTGCTGTCGAACCGTGCCTTGAGGGCAGGCCGCCGCTTGCTTTTCCATGCGGAATTGATTTTGCATCTTTCATGCCGAGAGTCCTTTAGGGCGGTTGGAGGAAGACACTTTATCGAACCGGCGGGTACAAATGACCCTGACGCGGTCAGATGGAATGGCTCAACGACTCTTGCCTATCGGGATAATAATCGATGCAAGACCGAATACGAACACAAATACGGGTCACCTTAACCCAAACGAGCAAGATCACGGGGTGAAGTGACCCGTTAGCCATGCACCGATTACCAGAACGATTGAAACCAAATGCCGACAATGCGCGCTTGTATTGCGGTGGTGAGCACGGTAAGCAAGCGAGACTAAGCAACAGTCTGCAGGGGAAATTTTTTCGATGATTATCAGCGTGAGCAGGCGGACCGATATTCCAGCATTTTACAGCAATTGGCTGCTCAACCGTTTGCGGGAGGGGTTTGCGCTGGTCCGCAATCCTTTCAATCCCCATCAGGTTAGCCGGGTGTCACTTGACTCGCGGGTTGTGGACTGTCTTGTTTTTTGGACGAAAAATCCGGCGCCGTTGTTGCCCCGGCTTGATGAGATCGACCGGATCGGCCATCGTTATTTTTTCCAATTCACCCTCACCGCCTGCGACCGGAACCTGGAGAAGTATCTTCCGGATAAAGCCGAGCGACTTGCTGTTTTCCGCCGCCTTGCCGAGCGGATCGGACCCGAGCGGGTGCTATGGCGTTTTGACCCGATCCTGTTCACCCACACCCAGGGGCCTGATGCAGTGCTTGCCGAGTTTGCCGATCTCGCCAAGCAGTTGCATCCTTTCACCCGGCAATGCACGATCAGTTTTCTCAGTCTCTACGAGAAGTGTAAGCGCAACCTGCGCGGTGTTGATCTCCTGACTCTGGACGAGAGAGAAAAAACACATTTTGTCCGGCAACTGGCCACCATCGCCGGTCAATACGCCCTCAACCTCAAGGCCTGCTGCGACCCCTTTCTCCAGGAACAGTGCGGAATCGAGCCAGCCCGATGCATCGACGATCGGCTGCTGACGGCGATTCTAGGGCAACCGGTCCGGGTTGGGAAGGACAAAGGGCAACGGCCGGGTTGTGGCTGCGCCGCCAGTATCGATATCGGTGCCTATAATACCTGCCCGCACGGTTGCCGCTACTGCTACGCCAATGTCAGCGAACGGACCGTGGCCGCCAACCGGGCAGCCCATGATCCAAAATCACCCTTGTTGACCGGCACCTTAAGCGGACAAGAGAGCATCACCGAACGAAAAATCGCTTCCTGCCGTTCACCACAAGGGATGCTTTTTTAGACTGCAGTCTCCACCATTTATCGAGCCCGGAGAAAAACCCGAGAACCTTGACAGTAACGCCAGAGGTTTGTAATGCTTGAACTCTGAGTAATCCGCTCCACCATGCCATCCAGCAACCCATGCTGTGATGCGACGAGGGCGGCAAGCGCGGCGTGGCTCCCTGACCACGGACCGAAAGGTATTACAGCATGTATAAGATACTTCATGAAAAGGATGAGATGCTCATCCGCTTTGAAAAAGACCTGGTTGATGGCGAAACCCTGTCCCGTTTCTTGAGTCATATAAATCTCCAGTCCATGCTGAAAAAGAGTGCGGCCACCGATGCCAGCGCCCTGGCACGCGCCCGCAGTCGGCTTGCCGGTCTTCCCACCGGCATTGCCCTGCTCCGCGACCCGAGCCTGAACAAGGGTTCGGCCTTCACCCTGGAAGAACGGGAGGCCCTGGGCCTGACCGGCCTTCTCCCACCCCGAGTCCTGACCATGGATGAACAGGTGCAACGGGTGCTGGAGAATCTGCGCAAGCAATCCACCGACATCGAACGTTATGTCTATCTGATCGCCCTTCAGGACCGCAACAAATCCTTGTTTTATCGGGTGCTGCTCGACAATATCGAGGAGCTGATGCCCATTGTCTACACCCCCACCGTCGGCCAGGCCTGTCTCCAGTTCGGCCATATTTTCCGCCGTCCCCGTGGCATTTACATCACCGCCAAGGATAAGGGGCGGGTAGCGGAACTGCTGGGCAACTGGCCGTTTAACGATATCCGCATCATCGTGGTCACTGACGGGGAACGCATCCTCGGCCTGGGCGACCTCGGAGCCGACGGCATGGGCATCCCTGTGGGCAAGTTGGCCCTGTACTCGGTCTGCGCCGGCATCCACCCCTCGCTCAGCCTGCCGATCACCCTCGACATGGGCACGGACAATGCCCGGTTGCTCAACGATCCGCTCTATACCGGCCTGCAGCATCCGCGCATTCGCGGAGAATTGTACGATGAAATGATTGAGGAGTTCGTCCTGGCGGTCCAGCAGGTTTTCCCTGGAGCCCTGATCCAGTTTGAGGATTTTGCCAACCCTAACGCCTTCCGCCTGCTCCAGCAGTACCGCGATCAAGTCTGCTGCTTCAACGACGACATCCAGGGGACAGCCTCGGTGACCGTGGCCGGGATCTTTTCAGCCCTGCGGATTACCGGCGGTTTGCTCAAGGACCAACGTTTCCTCTTCCTCGGCGCGGGCGAGGCCGGGCTCGGCACCGGCGAGTTGTTGGTCTCGGCCCTGGTCGAGGAGGGGCTCACC
>JBBQCO010000134.1:0-8299 GCA_038318785.1 Desulfobulbales bacterium
ACCGGGGTGGTCCTGGCCGATGTCCAAGGGGTGTACGTCGATTTGGTGCTCCGTTCCAACATCGCCCAGCGTGGGCGCACCTTCCGCGAGGTGCTGGCCAGCGGTGAGCCCTCGGTGATCGAAGGCGACATTGTCAGCCGCGACCGCCGCAAGATTCCCATGCGTTTTACCCTCTCGCCCCTGCGCAACCGGGAGGAAGAACCGGCCGGACTGGTGATTGTCCTCGAGGACCTTTCAGCCCTGGTCAATTCCAGTGGCATCGGGCCCGACATCGACGTCACCGAATCGATCATCGGCCAGAGCCCGAAGATGCGCGAGGTTTTTGATCTTATTCCCCTGATGGCCCACACCGAGGCCTCGGTACTGATCACCGGCGAGACCGGCACCGGCAAAGACAAGGTGGCCGAGGCCATCCATAAACGCTCCAGCCGGGCTGCCAAGCCCTTCATCAAGATCAACTGCGGCGCCTTGCCCGAACCCCTGCTCGAATCCGAGCTGTTCGGCTATGTCAAGGGGGCCTTCACCGGCGCGGTCAAGGATAAGCCCGGCATGTTTCGCCTGGCCCAAGGCGGCACCCTGTTTCTCACCGAAATCGGTGACATGCCCCTGCCGCTCCAGGTCAAACTGTTGTCGGTGCTCGACGACCGCGAGTTTTTCCCCTTGGGCGGTGAGAAGAAGATTCAGGTCGATGTGCGGATCATTGCCGCCACCCACCGACCGCTCAAGCAGCAGGTCGCGGCCGGCGAGTTCCGTGAGGATCTCTACTATCGGCTCAACGTCCTCCACCTCCACCTGCCGCCGTTGCGCGAACGGGAGGCCGACGCCCGTTTTCTCCTCAACCATTTTCTCCGGCTCTTTGCCGAGCGGACCGGCAACAGCGTCAAGACCTTTAGCGACGAGGCCCTCCAGCTGTTACTGGCCTATCCTTTTCCCGGCAATATCCGCGAGTTGCGCAACATCGTCGAATACTGCATCAACATCTGCCAAAGCCGCCGGATCGAACCCGGCGATCTGCCCAAGTATTTGTTTGCGCGGATCATCCCGCCAAGCGCCCCCGGCCCGGTGCCGGATCAACCGGCAACGCGGACAGCCCCGCCTCCGGCAACAGGCAATGACTGGCAGGCGATCGAGAAGGAAATGATCATCGAGACCCTGACCCAGACCAGGGGCAACCGCTCCAAGGCGGCTTCGATTCTCGGCTGGGGCCGGACGACCCTGTGGCGCAAATTGAAAACGCATGGCCTGGTGAACCCGGCCGAAGTCAGCATCGACAAAGAGGAAGGATGAAGATTTTACTCACGGTCCAGGAAAACAGCATCGCCCCCCGCTTCGATCAGGCCACCGAGGTGATGATCGCTGAGGATAACGGTCACAAGGGGTTGACTGCGGAGCCGCGAACCATCATTCTGCCGCACCGCAGCGCCGAGGAACTAAGCGATTTGATTGTCAAGGAAGGGGTGCAGTGCGTCATTTGCGGCGGCATCGAAGAGAGCTTTCACAAATTTTTCACCTGGAAGAAGATCACGGTCATCGACGGGGTTATCGGCGGTCATGCCGAGGCCTTGCAGCGCTGCCTTGCCGGTGAGTTGCAGCCGGGAACGGTTCTCTCCTCGGCCAGATAAGCAAGATGAGGCGCTTTGTTCAGTCAGTGCCAGTCTCTCCCGTGGCCACACTCGCCATCATCGGGGAAATACCATGCAGGTGATAAAAGTGCTGATCGTTGATAAGGAAATGGAGTTCACCTCCATCCTGACGGATCGGCTCTGTTCCTGGGGTTTTGCCGCTACGGCTGCAAACAGTGTTGAGGAGGCCTTGGCTGCCCAGGCCGCTCTGGCGCCGGAGGTGGCGGTGATCGTGCTGCGCGACAGAGAGGGGAGGGGGCTTGACCTGATGAGCCTGCTGCAGGCCGGCGACCCGGCTGTTCAGGTCATTTTGCTGCCCTGCAAGGGCGCCGCCATTGCCGGGATGCGGGGGATGGAACGCGGGGCTGCCGATTGCATCCCTCTGCCGCTGGAGCTGGGGGTGTTGATCAACAGCATCAGAAAGGTGACCGGATCGAGCCATTCCATTGAAATCGAGGAGAGTGATCCTTAAGGTGTGGGGAGAGTCTTTCAGCCGTTTTTGATCATGATGGGAGCGGCAACAATCAGCTTGAGGAGAGCAGAGCATGAAAAAAATCGAACTGGCCACCACCCGGGAGTTTAATCCCCTGGGGATGAAGGCAATTGTCCTGCACGATTCGGAACATTTCAAGATTCTCAACTTCAATCTCTCGGCCGGGGCCCTGTTTCCGATCCATTCCCACGATCTCGACGGTCAGCTGTCGATCCTGGTGATCGAGGGCGAGGGTCGGTTTCTCGCCGATAAGGAAGTCTCCATGGAGGCCAAGACCGGGGACATGCTGATTGCCGACATCCGCGAGCCGCACGGGGTCAAGGCGACCACCGATATGCGCATCGTCGTCACCATCGCCCCGCCGATCTGAGTTATCGCCCCTGTCCTTGGGGCACCGGCCCCAGGATGTCCAACAGCGCCCGGCATTGATGCTCGGCTGGCTGCTGCTTGCCGAGTACGGCGAGGATGCGTTCGATCTGCCGTTGTTCGTGTTCGTGCAAAGCGGTTGATTCCCGCAGCAGTTGTTGGCCCTGTTGGCTGATCGTGGCCATAAAATCGGCTCCGGGCGGCCTCTGGCACCCCTCGCGGATGCGGTTCTGCCATTCAGCCAGGGTCAGGGGCGCAATCGCTTCAGCAACCGGCGCCGTCGAGGGGGCTGAGCCTCCTGCCGCCCGCAGTGCTGCTTGAGGCGTCGCTTGGGGGGCTGATGCACTTTTTCCCGGGAGGCTTATCGCCTCCTGTTCTTTTTTGTCCTTCATCATGTCGGCGTTTGCCGGTGTGCTCTCACCAACCGGTGCGGCGCTCTCAATCGGGGCCTGCGCCCCCTTTTCTTCCCGCTTGGCCGCCCTGGCCCGAGGTTGTGCCGCTCCAGCGGCCTCCTGGGTTTCCGATGTGTCTCGAGCGGTCCGGGTCAGGACTTTTTTCTTGCTGCTTTCAGGGGGCGGAGTTGCCGGTGCGGCGGCTTGCTCCTTGCTCTGTTGGGTTTGGCTGGGGCTCATCGATGCCGGCGGCGGAGGGGGGACGAGTCCGTTCTCGGTAGCGCCCTTGTCCCCTGGTTCTGCGGCCGGGGCCGGCAACACCTGTTCCTGGACCGGTTGTTCGGGCAGGCGCATCAGGGTGTGCCGGTCGGCCTGGGTGGTAATGTTGAGAAAGACGGCGATACTGGCGGCGGCTGCCAGCAGTGATCCGGCGGTAGCCAGGAAACGTGGTTGGCGGAACAATCTCCGCAGGGTGTTGCGGCCGCTTTTCCCTGCCTGTTCCTGCCATTCCCGGTCCAGTTGACGCCAGAGGGGGTAGCAGTGCTCACAGCAGGCAAGATGGTCCAAACAGGGTTCGACCTGCTCCGGTGCCAATTTGCCCTCGATCAGGGCCGCCAGTTCTTCGAGGTCCAGACAGGAACCACAAGCTTGCGGCTGCTCGCCGGTCAACACGAGCAGAGCCAGCCGCCGTTCCGCGGTTCTTTTTTTCTCAAGCTCTGTGATTTTGGCCATGGGGTTTCATTGTTGTTTCGTGATCGTTCGTATGGTCTTGGACGGTCCCGGTTGCCGCTTGTGTCGGTGGCTGATCATAAAAGGCGGCGCAATTCCTCGCCCAATCCGGCGTTGGCCAGATCCTGACGCAAACGCTCCAGCAGCCGCCGCAACCGGCCGTGCACCTGGTGCCGGTTCCAGCCCAGCATCCGTCCAGCTTCGGCCACCGCCACCCCATCCCGGTAACAGAGTTTGAGCAGCAGCCGTTCCTTGGATTCCAGGCTGATGCCCGCCGCTGCAACCCGTTCCAGCAGCCGCGGATCACCTTCCGCCGCAGCATCGTCAAAGAGGAACCGGCCCAGAATGGCAAACAGTTGCCGGCGCTCCTCCTGTTCCAGGTGTTGTTCCTGAAGGGAGCACTCTTCCTCGGAATCCGGCAGGCCGGTTTCCTCATTGAACTCGGTCTGTTCACCCCGATGCTCGCCGCAGGTGGGCAGCTCGCCGAGAATGTGGTAGGCAGCCTCCTCGGCAGCCTTCCCCTGGCCGGGTTGGCGATTGCCGACAATCGCCACCGCCTCGTCGGGGGAATAGCGTTCCAGGCAGAGCAGGCGAAAGAGTGTCATCCAGAGGCCGCCGAGACGGCGAATCCACAGCGGCGGTTTGACCCGGCCGAAGCGGGCGCGGGCAAAATCCTCCAGCAACCGCAGGGTTAGGGCGCCGATGTAGGTGGCCAGGGTTGACCGGCCGGTAAAGGAACGCAAGCGGCTCCAGTCATCCTGCGCCAGGCCGTCCATGACGTACAGTGCCGCCTCCTCGGCCAGCTCCGCTTGTCCAAAGCGTCGCCCGGCCATGCGGTTGATCATCTCCCAATGGGCCAGGGCCTGTTCCCGCCAGGAGTTCAAGGGGTGTGTGCCTCAACCGGTTGCCCCGGTTGTTGATTGAAACCATTTTTTTTCATTTTTGCTGCGACACATCCCGGCGCGGAAGCCGTCCAAAGAGACAACAGGGGCACACAGCCCTCTTCTGTAGGGTGCACATTCAAGACACCAGAAATCACATCAAGGAGCCTGATCATGAAACAAGTCACTGTAACACTGCTGCTTTCGATTGCCCTTCTGGCCGGGTGCTCGTCGCCGACCACGGATGCGAACAAGAAAGAAGAGCCATCGGGCCAATCTCTGGTCGCCGAAAATGTGGCACCCAGGCCCGAGCCTGGGCAGCAGGCCGACAAGGAACGACTCCCCCAGCCGCCGCCTCCGCTGGCCGATACGATGTCGACCCGTGCTGCGGGCGCTCCCATGAAGACTTCGGGCGCCATCGGCCGGATAGCCGCTCAGGAGGCCATGCCCGCCAGTGCACCGGCGGCCTGGAACCGGGAATCCTACAACGCCAACCAGGAAAACGGCTTTGTCAACGTCGGCCGCGATCCGCTTTCCACCTTCAGCATCGATGTCGACACCGCCAGTTACGCCAATGTCCGCCGTTTTGTCAATGGCGGCAATCTGCCGCCGGTGGGCGCTGTCCGGATCGAGGAGATGATAAACTATTTTTCCTATGACTACCCGGCTCCCGCGGGCAGAGATCCCTTTGCCCTCAGCGCCGAGATTGGGCCCAGTCCTTTTCATTCCGGCTACCAACTGGCGCGTATCGGCCTGAAGGCCCGTGATCTGGTCAAGGAGCAGTTGCCGCCTTCCAATCTGGTCTTTCTCATCGATGTCTCGGGCTCGATGCAGGATGCCAATAAGCTGCCGCTGCTGAAACAGGCCCTGCCGCTGCTGGTGCGGCAGTTGGGGGCGCGCGACCGGGTCGCCATGGTGGTTTACGCCGGTGGCGACAGCGTCGTCTTGCCGCCGACAGCCGGTAATCGGCAGCAGGAAATTCTCGCCGCCATCGACCGGCTGCGGGCGGGCGGTTCCACCCATGCCTCCGGCGGTCTCCGCACCGCCTACCAGCTGGCCCGGCAAGGGTTCATGGCCAAGGGCAACAACCGGGTCATCCTGGCCTCGGACGGCGACTTCAATGTCGGCGTCACCAGCCGCGACGAGCTGCAACGGTTGATCGAGCAGGAACGCCAGGGCGGCATCTATCTGACCGTGCTCGGCTTCGGCATGGGCAATTACCACGATGATACCATGGAAATTCTCGCCGACAAGGGTAACGGTAACTATGCCTACATCGACACCCTCCTGGAGGCCAAGAAGGTGATGGTCAAGGAGATGAGCGGCACGCTTTTTGCCTTGGTGGGTGATGTCAAGATCCAGGTGGAATTCAACCCGGCGCGGGTGGGAGCGTACCGGCTGATCGGTTATGAGAACCGGGCTCTGGCCGACGAGGATTTCCGTGATGACACCAAAGATGCCGGCGAGATCGGCGTCGGCCATCGGGTGACGGCCCTCTATGAGCTGATTCCGGCCGGTCATGCATCGATCCCCCAGCTCGATCCCCTCAAGTATCAGGCGGTGCAACCAGTCCAGGACAGAGGGACCAAGGAATGGATGACCGTCAAGTTGCGCTACAAACCGCTGCGTGACCACACCTCCCGGCTGATGAGCCTGCCGGTTAGCGAAGTGGCCACCAAGCAGACGACCACGGATTTCCGTTTTGCCGCCGCCGTGGCCGGGTACGGCATGTTGCTCACTCATTCGGAGCATCTGGGCGGTTTCACCTGGGAGCAGTGCCTGGAAATGGCCCGATCCGGCCGTGGGGCAGATGCCGAGGGCTATCGGGCCGAGTTCTACCGCCTGGTGGAAGCCAGCCAGTTGCTGGCGCGGCAGCAGGGTGAGCCGGATGGTCGGCCCGAACACCAGCCTTTACCGCACCCGGTGCTCAGGTAAGCAGGGCCTGCCAGTCGAGGACGGGAAAGGTGCGATGAAGCATGTGATCGTCGTCCTCGATTCGCACCTCCAGGTTGCGGAAGGTGGCCCGGGCCTGGGGAAGCACCAGGTCCGGCGGGCAGACCGTGTCGTGCTCGCCCATGACCAGCACGGCCGGGACGGTAAGGGGGCTGGCCGGTGGCTGGTAGCCGTTGAAGTTGAGCGCCGGGGCCAGCAGAACCAGTCGTCGGCACCGCTCGGGATGGCGAATGGCAAAGCAGGCAGCCATCAGGCCACCGAAGCTCGAACCCATCAGGATGAGCCGGTCCAGTCCGGCCACCTGGTGTTCCAGTTGGGCCAGCCGCTGCTCGAGGTCGCCGTCATAGTCGCGCATCCGCACCTCGGGGAAATGGTACCGGAACCATTGGGCCTTGGTGCCGCGAATCGAGGAGTCAAGGCCGTGGAGGAAGAGGGCAGGGGAGGGTTGCAGAGATTGGGTTGTGGGCACGCGGGGTTCCTTGTTGTCAAGAGGTTGAGGCTGGAAGGTGTTCAACTGAGTTGAATGCAGCAAGGCGCTGGAGGGAGCTACCCCTGCATCGCACCGTTACCCTGTTCAACCGGGTGATAGTGGACATAGACCCGCCGGAGGAATTGGACTTGTTTGAGCAGCGTCTCCTCCACCTCGGTGGCGATGCGGTCGCCTTCCACCACACTGAGCGCGCCGTCAATGCCAATGGTGAGATTGACCACCAGGTAGGGCCCGAAACGGTGGGCGTGCACCTCCTCGATCGCCTCGACGCCGAACACATCCCGCAAGGCCTCGGCAATTTCCTCGGCCAGTTCGCGGCCGGGCAGGGTGTCCATGAGATCGGCCGTGGCCGAACGGAGGATGTCGACGCCGGTGTGGAGGATGATCAGGGAAACGATCGCCCCGGCCAGCGGATCGATCCAGGTGGAGCCCATGCGGCCGAAGAAAATGCCGATGGCCGCCGCGGACGAGGCAAAGATGTCGTTGCGATGATCCTGGGCCAGGGCTAGGACCGCGCTGTTGCCGGTCCGGCGGCTGATGCCGTAAGTCCAGGCGGTGAGGCCACTTTTGAGCAGGATGGCGAACAGGGCTATCCACAGGGCGATAATACTTGCGCCGCCGTTATTGGGCGGGGCCGTCAGCAGTTCATAGACCGTATCGACCGAATGCCAGAAGATGGCAATGGCCGTCGTCACCACAAAGGCGCCGACCACCACCGCTGCCACGCTCTCCAGTTGATCGTGACCATAAGGATGCTCACGGTCCGCCGGTTTGCCGGACAGACGGACAAAGATGCTGACCACGATACCGTAAGCCACATCCGAGGTCGAGTTGATGCCGTCGGCCAGCAGGGCCGGGCTTTGGCCGACAACACCGACCACCGCCTTGAGAACGGCCAGAAGGATGTTGGCTGCCAAGCCGACCTGGACCGCGAGCATGCTTTTTTGCCGACGCTGTTCACCATCGACGAGATGAGGATGTTCGACCATGGGATCCTTGAAGAAAAGGGAACGCACCCTGCCGAGGATACAAGCGGATGCGTAGGTGGGGCTGCAGCGCTGTCGCTTGGTTATACCCAATTCCCGCCCTGAAGCAACCGGTTTTTCCGGAGAGCAAGAGACGCGATCCAAAATGGGAAAAACGGCACTGCTGATCGGTATGCCGGCGGAATAAGACTTGTCCTTCCCTCGCAGACCCGTTTTTATGCAAAGAGGATTGTGTTGGTATCGCTAACCCCAGAAAGGGAGGGAGAGAGGATGAAGCAGCGGATCGAACACGACACCATGGGCGAGATCGAGGTTGCGGCAGAGCGGCTCTGGGGCGCGCAGACCGAACGCAGCCTCCGCAACTTCCATATTGGCGAGGAACGGATG
>JBBQCO010000135.1:0-8078 GCA_038318785.1 Desulfobulbales bacterium
GTTCAGCGCACATTGGGTGCGGGTCACCGCCGACCGCGACTGTAACGCGACAGCCTATTTCATGTACACTTGAGCCGCGTTTCCAATAATCCAGGGTTTTTTTGTGAGCGGCCTAATTCTGCATTGTTTTTGGAGAAAAGCTAGCTGATCGATTGAAGGACCTTGCCGAGGATATTGGCTGGCACGATCCCGGCGGTGCTTTGTTCGGTCGCCCAGGCGATGGTTCGCGGGTCTTTGGCCGCTTCTGTGCAGAGCAAATGCGGGTCCACGGTCTTGCCGACCCGGGCCAGATCGAGCCTGTCAGCGTCGAAACAGGTTTGCACCGTGATATCCTCATGCGTTCGGGCAGTAGTGTGGAGGCGGCAAGCGGCGAGCAGAAGCTGAAAAAGATTATCCTCCATCTGAAACAAAGAACTCCGCAACTGCTCAGCCAGCATCGCCCCACGTGGTCCGTGTTCGGGATCGGCGTGTTCTGTAAGTCGCCTGCTGTCGTGAAACAGCGCGAACAAGGCCACAACCTCCGGGGCCGCCCCCGTCCTTTCCGCCAGCCGCTGGCCATTTTCGTAGACTCTCGCCCAGTGGGCAAGCCCATGAAGGCCGCGCCGGTTGATCGGGAGTTGCCCGGTAATCGTGAGAATGAGTTCGGTGGCAAGGAGCATGGTGTGATGGAGGGTGTGGGGGTTTGTTGGTGCTCAGGATCGGATTTGATCCCGCAGTGATCGAGCATAGCATTCCGGGCAGATACCGTGGCTGAAAAGCGCATCACTGTTCTCGGTGATGTACTTTTCCAACTGCTCCCACGATTCCTGTTCGGTACGGATTTTTTTGCAATACATGCAGATGGAAATAATCCCTTCCAGCCGCTTGACCCGTGCCAACGTCGTCTCAAGTTCCTCTTTTTGACGAGTCAGCAGCTCCTGCTGGTTCTTCTGTTCGGTGATGTCAATGATGGAAAAAACGGTGTAGGCCTCTGGGCGTGCGCCCAAAATGATAGTCCTGCCATGATCTTTGGCCCAAAATCGTTCCCCATTTCGGCGCTGATACAGCACCTCCCCCTCAAAGCGACCGGTCGCTGCTATATCCGCGTAGATGCTGCGGCCGTAGGTCTCGAAAATCTCGTCATTCTCGTACAGGGAGCGCACCGATTGTCCCTCCAGGGCGCCGGGAGCAAACCCGAACATGGCCTCCATGGCCGGATTGCATGCGACAATCACCCGGTCGCGGAGGATGCAGAGTCCGGTCGGCAGAGTGTCGAGAATCGCTTTCTGTTCCTTCAATACCTCCTGCAAACGAAGATCGGTCTGTTCCTTGGACAGCACCAGCATGCCGAAGCCATTGGCCAGCATCATGTAGAACAGGATGAGAAAGCTGATGAATTGAATGGGATTTTGGGAAAAGAGCACGAATTCGCTGTTGGTGGTGAGGGCCATTATTCCTCGGAGAGAGGAGGCCACGGCCAGCAGGAGGGTACTCCATCCCATATAGGCACGCAGCGGCGAGGTGGTCGAACTGCCGCGGAAGATCGCCCAAGCCAAGAGCACGAGGATCGGCGCGGACAACAGGGTCGAAGCGGCCAGCCGCCCGGTTGTCGACAGCGGTGTGGCCGCCAGGATGCCCACAAAGGCATAGGCAAGGCCCGCCCCTTGGTAGACTTGGGGAACCGGCCGATTCGAGATACGGAACATGGCCCAGCATTCGTAGGCAAATCCGCTGATCAGACAGAAGTTGCCCAAGGTATAACTGAAGATGTCGGCGATGGTGCCGCGACCGGCAAGAAGCAGCCAGCCGGTGCACTGCAGGAATTTGGCTGCGATCCAGAAGGGATTGCGCAGGGCCTGCTCCTCGCGCATCTGCAGCAGGATAAGCACCATGCCGAAAACAAAATTGCCAAAGGCGAGGGTGAGAATAATCGTTCGTATATCCAAGAGTTCTTCCATCCCTTCCAGGCAGGGGTTTGCTGCTCGGTGCAGGGGGTTAAACGGCCATCAGGGTGAGTATCCAGACATACACCGCCGAGGCGACCCGGCAGATGAGTGCGAAATTGAGAAGACGCATGGCCAATCCCTTTTTTCGAGAAAAGCAGCGGTTATTCCTTGCCGGCCAACCGACCGCCGAGCTCAAAAGCCCTTTGGCAGTCCTGGGGAAAGACCTCTGTCCGACGGACCGTTTTCTTGACCGGGTCCATGTATTCCATGATCACCTTGGAATAGTCGGCAAACTGACAGGTGTCGTAGCAGCATAAGGTTTCAGTCTCAACCCCGAAGGCCCGGCTCAGCGAGGCCTCGGTGGAGTTGAACAGCACCTCATAGCCCATTTGTTTGCTGAGCTCTTCGCCGACGTTCATGGTGTAGATCACCGCTGTTTTGATCTGTCGCGGGAAGACCGAACGGGGCGGCTGACTGTAGATCAGCGGCGCAAAGAGCAAACGCTCCATGAAGGAGCGCATCTCGCCGCTCATGCAGCCGAAATAGATCGGCGACCCCAGAATCAGGGCGTCAACCTCGGTTTCGATTTTCTCCAGCAGGGGGCGGAGTTCATCCTGCATGGCGCAGCGGCCGCTGCTCGGGCCGTCGATCAGCTTGCAGGCAAAACAGCTGGTGCACCCCTTGTAATCAAGATCGTAGAGATGGACTAATTCGGTTATTGCCCCTTGCGCGGCCGCCCCTTCGAGCGCCTTTTCCAGCAGGGTGGCGGTGTTCCATTTCTTTCTCGGGCTGCCGTTGATGGCGAGTATGTTCATATTGGTTGAACTCCTTTTGATGAGTTACGGTGCAGCATCAGCTCCCTGCACCTGGCACCCCTGCAACACACGCAGGGTGAATTGACAAGGTGCATCAGATCGCACCTGCCGGTCAAGGCGGGCGGTGCCCTCCCGTCTCTTTCTTCTCCCTGCATTGAGCGCACTCGAGCAAGGGGGTCCTTCTGCCTTTAAAACTTGACGCAACCGTACAGCATCATGGATGTCCAATCCTCATCGCCGCCATGTAGCTGCGTGGCGCCGTCATCCGGGGTCGCGTAAGCTCCGACCAGGGATAAGGTGAGGTAATCATTGGCCGCCCAGTCGAAAATCAGGTTCCATTCATCGGCGTAGTCATCGCTGACGACATCATAGGCCTCCGGTTTATGGAGATTGAAATTGAAGTAGAACAGGTTGACCGTCAGCGAGTCGATCGGTTGGAACTTGAGCCGGATCATATGCGTGTCCAGATTGTTGTTGCCCAGTGCATATTCGCCGACAATCTCACCTTGATACCAGGTGCCCCAGTCGGTGCCGCCGTAGAACAGGGCATCAAAGTGCTCGTCAAAGGTGGCGTAACGGTAGGTCAGTTCCGGTTTCCACGGCACCTTGCCGAACTGGTAGCTGGTGGCGATGTACCAGCCGTTGCCGTTTTCAAGGCCGTTGTCCTTGTCCTCGTGAGCATATTCCGCCTCGAATTTGAGCGGCTGCAGAGCCTCGGGGCCACCGGCGACCGCAAAGGGTTTGATGTCGCCGCGGATGTCGTAGACCTGCATGCCATCACGGGTCTCGTCTTCAGAATCGAGCGAGAAGAGGCTGCCGCCAAGATGCGCCGATTCGCTGAAGGCGTAGTCAACCGTTGCCCCGCCCGCCCGGGTGTCAAAATCGCTGAAATGCTGGGCGGTGAAGTCATTGATACGGTCAGTTTCAAAATAAAAGAGGTCGCCGGACCAGGGGCCGGATTTCATGCGAATAATGCCCGCAAAGTCAGCGCTTTTCCGGCCGCCGAGATACCAGGCCGCCCGTTTGTAACCGCCCTCGCCTTCGCTGGCAAAGAGAAAGCCGTTGCCGACCGCATAGATCTGCCGACCAAAAGAGATGTCGAGGAAATCCTCGCCGAGCGTGCCAAACAGATTGCCTGAACGCCAGCCAGCATAGGCCTTGTCAAAGCGCAGCGAACTAATGTCCCCCTCGGCGGCATTGGTCCCGCCGACATCGATGCCGCCAAAGGTGTTGGCCTGGACCGCGTCGACCTTGGCATAGAAGGATTGCGAATTAGGCAGGGTATAGTTGCCTTCAAGCCCCAGGCGGACCAGGGACTCCCACCAGGAATCAATGTTTTCGCCATTCAAGTTCCCTTTATCGTTCCCGAACCAGGCGTTGCCCTGATTGAAAAACGCGAGGTCAAAGCCAACGGAGGCTTGCAGAAAACTGTTGTTTTCGCCCTGGTAGAAGCGAAGCGGATTGGGCTTTTCGGCCTCCTCGGCATACCCAGTGGCGATCAACGGGGTGGTGAGCAGGAGGGCGGTGACGGTTGCCGTGAGGGGCAATCTCAACAGGTGGTTCATTGCATCAATCTCTTTTTTTTTGAAGTGAAAGGGTGAAAAAGCGGTTTCGTGTTCACGCCTTCCGCGACCGAATGCAGAGCGCTTTGCTCCAACCCCGGTTTTCGGGGGAGGAGCAAATCTCGATAGACGGGGCTGGGGCGATCCCTGTGACCCTGTCCCGGAAATGGCTGGAGACAGAGCCACCGGACCATTATCAGGTTAGCGCCGGGTTGGCCACAAAAATGTCGCTTTGCCACAGCGTGTCGTTGGTCTGCTGTTGAGTTTACCGTCCACCTTTGGCTGGTGGGGAGGCTCGGTTGAGCGGATACGGGCGATATCGTAGCGGCAGCGCGCCTTTTTTTATGGGAACCTCCTGGGTAGTGGGGGTAGGGGAAAGACTCCTTGCGCTGCGCGGAGAGAAGGGTGGGGCAGTTGAGAGGGCGGAAGAAAAGGCAGCGGCTAGAGGTTGTTTCGGTGTTCCAGGTGGGCAAGCATCAGGTTGATTTCGCCGTAGGTGAAGTCGTCGCCAAGGGCGGTTTTCAGATCCTTGATGGATCGCGCCTGGATGTTGCTGATGCGTTCCTCAAGTTCCCGCAACCGGTCTGCCGGCAGGAGGCCATCGATGGCCAGTTCGCCGGTCTTGACGAAAAAGGCGAGATGCCCCTCAACGGTCTGGGAGGTCAGGCCGCGCTGCTGGGCAATCTCCGAGATGGAGAGGCCGCTTGCCAGCATCTCCCGGCTGAGGGCTTTGGTATCCTCTTTTTTTCCTGTTTTCTTCGGCTCGCCGGTTGGTCCGATGGCGGTAGGGTTGGGCAGGATAACCGCTTCGATCCCGTTTTCGAGACGATACCCGGCCACCATAGCGACGATTTCAGCGCCGTATTTCTCGGTCAGCCGTTTGCCGATGCCCTTGATGGCCTTGAGGGCGTTGAGGCTGTCGGGCAGAAAGACGGCGATCTGGATCAGGGTCTTCTGGTGCAGCACCTGGAAGGGGGCAATGCCCGCGTCCTTGGCCTTGTCATTTCGCCATTGCCGCAACTCGCGGAACAGCTCCGGATGACCGACGTCCGCCTCGGTATAGATCGAACTGGACTTGGTTGTGGCCTGCTGCGCCTCCATGGCTGCAGTCGACAGGGCGCGGAGATAACGCGAGGGCGAAAACCCATCCCTGCAAACCAGGACCGCCGCCAGCTTGATCGCACATTCCTGCCGTGCCAGTTTGATTGCATCCGCGATCCGTTTGCGCACCTCTTTGTTATCGGATTCGACTTCCAAACCTTCGACGCAGGGTTTGAGGATGGTCTCGAATTTATCCTGAAAATAACTGCCGGCCTTGGCGAGACGCTCGAGCACCACCGGGTCGGCAGTGGGTTCCCTGTCTGCGCCAAACAGGGATTGCAGCTGCCGCCGAAAATTATCGCCGACGGTGCAGATTGCCTCCAGGGTTTGCTGCTGGACGTCAGACAGATCGGTTGCGGCGGTCATCTGGACAATGCTGGCGTTGCCCCGGATCAGCCCGACCAGGCGGCCCATCAGTCGGGCCAGGTTCTGGAAATCGAAACATTCGAGCAGTAACTGCTGCTGGTAGCGGATCTTGGCGCAGGCCAGGGTCGTCTCGGTAGGCCCTTGGACTTCGATGGCAGCGGTAAAATCGAGCACCACCGGATCGGTTTTGACGGCGCGGGGCGAGATCGGCGAACGGAGCACCAGCCCCTCAAAAGTGCGGCAGCGGCTCAGGGCCACATAGACCTGGCCGTGGGCAAAGGCCGCCTGGGCGTCGATCACTGCTTTGTCAAAGGTCAGCCCCTGACTTTTATGAATGGTGATAGCCCAGGCCGGTTTGAGCGGGTGCTGGTTGAAGCTGCCCACCACCTTTTGCGAGATTTCGGCGGTCTCCGGATCAACCTTGTATTCGATATTTTCCCAGGTGACCGGCCCAACCTCGATGATCTCGGCTTCCCCCGGACAATCGACCTTGATTTTTTCCCGGCTCATACCGCTGATCGTACCGATCTTGCCGTTGAAATAGCGTTTTTCCGGGGAGGAGTCATTGCGGACAAACATCACCTGTGCCCCCACCTTCAGCTCTAGGCTGGCGGCAGTGGGGTAGGCGTATTCGGGGAAAGCCCCCTCGACCCCGGCCTTGAACCGGCGACTGGTGCCGGGTAGGGCGTCCAGCTTGGTTTGGTTGATCGCATCGGCGCTGCTGTTGTGGGTGCAAAGGGTGATGTAGCCGTCCTCTTCGCGCGGTGAGAAATCGGGCTGGTAGCGGGAATTGAGCAGTTCCAGGCTGGCCGGATCGAGGCGGTTGTCGCGCACCCGGTTGAGCAGATCAATGAAGCGCTGGTCCGACTGGCGGTAGATGTGCTTGAGTTCAATCGGAATCAGTTCGAGTCGGCTGAGGGCCGCGCTGCTGAAAAAATAGGGCGACTGGTAATGCTGGGCCAGCAGGTGCCATTCCGCCTCCTTGACCACCGGCGCCAGCTGCTGCAAATCGCCGATCATCAGCACCTGCACTCCGCCAAAAGGCAGCTCCGAGCGACGGTAGCGGCGCAGGACGGAATCGACCCCGTCCAGCAGATCGGCCCGGACCATGCTGATCTCGTCGATCACCAAGAGGTCGAGGCTTTTCATCAGGTTGCGTTTTTCCCGGCTGACCCGGTGCTGACCGCTATGCAGTTCGCTGCCGGGAAGACAGGGGCCAAAGGGCAGCTGGAAAAAAGAATGCAGGGTGACGCCGCCGGCGTTGATGGCCGCGACCCCGGTGGGCGCGGTGACCACCAGCCGTTTGTGGGTCTGCTTTTTGATAGCGTGGAGAAAGGTAGTCTTGCCGGTGCCCGCCTTGCCGGTGAGAAAGACGGCGCAGTTGGTATGCTCGACAAAGGCTTCCGCCAGTTTGAGTTCGGGGTTGGCGACGTTCATGATCGATTGGGACGGCAGAGGGAGGAAAGGGGCACAGCATGCAATGCGGGCAAACTACCTCATTTGACCGCTCACGGCAAGCAACCTTCATTCATCGGGCTTGCGGCGCAGGGCCTTGATTCTCCCCTGGCGGACCTTGCTCTCCACCCGCCGCTTGCGGGCTGCTTTGCTCGGCTGGGTGGGGCGGCGCTTTTTTTGCACCACCCCTGCCGCCCGGATGATCTCGGCCAATCGTTCCAGGGCTGCTTCCCGGTTTTTTTCCAGGCTGCGGAACTCCTGGGCCTTGATGACCAGCACACCGTCTTCGGTCAGGCGCTGATCGCGCAGGGCGAGCAACCTGGTTTTGTAGCCCTCGGGCAGGCTGGACGCGCTGATATCAAAGCGCAGATGCACCGCATTGGAGACCTTGTTGACATTCTGGCCGCCCGAACCCTGGGCGCGGATGGCGGTCAGTTCAACCTCGGAAGCATCGATGGCCAGGTTAGGGGTAATAGGGATGGTTGGCATGATTTTTAATCACTCTTTGTTCATTGCCATCTTAACGTTTAGGGTAACCTGACCGCGCCAATGAAGGTTATCGCGTCAGCGGCGCCACAGTTCCCGCAGTCATGTTGACCCGCTCTGGTTGGGCTATAGAATTCTTTTTCTATCAACGTTAATATGGTCAGCTGCAAGAGCTATAATTGATTTCAGCTCGGGTTTTAATTGGCCTGGAAGTGGTAGATCTTTTAAAAAGGTGTTGAAAAGTATCCCTGAAATACATGCTCGCAGCTTCCCGGAAGCTGGATCAGCAGTTTTTTTTCGTCTGTCTATCGTTTACCGCTGCTTGGCGTCAGTGCTCATCCCTTGTTTCTTGGACTTTCGAGCCCTCG
>JBBQCO010000136.1:0-7941 GCA_038318785.1 Desulfobulbales bacterium
CTGGACGTGTTGGTTGCTGTTATCGAGGGCGTAGTTCCAGTTGCCTGTTGCATCGATGGAGAGGGTGCCGAAGTCGCCGTGTACTTCGCCGGCCTGGAAATGATCCTGACCGCTGTCTGCATCCTCGATGGTGAGTGTACCGGATGCCTCCGTGGAGTCATCCTCGGCAACCCTTTCTGTGGTCGTCCCGCCGATAACGGCGACATCGTTGGTGCCGACAATGGCAACCGTGATTTGCTGTTCGGTGCCGTCGGCGGCTTTGACGATGATGACGTCTTCGGTTGTCTCGCCCGCGCCGAGAGCCTGGACGTGTTGGTTGCTGTTATCGAGGGCGTAGTTCCAGTTGCCTGTTGCATCGATGGAGAGGGTGCCGAAGTCGCCGTGTACTTCGCCGGCCTGGAAATGATCCTGACCGCTGTCGGCGTCCTCGATGGTGAGGGTTCCGGATGCCTCCGTGGCCCTATCCTCGGCAACCCTTTCTGTGGTCGTCCCGCCGATAACGGCGGCATCGTTGGTGCCGGAAATGGAGATCGTGATTTGCTGTTCGGTACCGTCGGCGGATTTGACGATGATGACGTCTTCGGTTGTCTCGCCTGCTCCGAGAGCCTGGATGTGTTGGTTGCTGTTATCGAGGGCGTAGTTCCAGTTGCCTGTCGCATCGATGGAGAGGGTGCCGAAATCGCCGTGTACTTCGCCGGCCTGGAAATGGGCCTGACCGCTGTCGGCGTCCTCGATGGTGAGGGTTCCGGATACCTCCGTGGCTTCATCCTCGGCCACACGCTCGGTGGTTGTCCCGCCAATTACGGGCTGATCATTGGTGCCGTTGATGGCGATGGTGAGGCTATGGGTTGTGCCGTCGATCGAGGTAACGATAAAGGTATCGGTGACCCTTTCGCCTTCCACAAGACCCTGGACATTTTCTTGGTCATTGGCCAGGGAATAGGTCCAGGTGCCGGTGGCGTCGATGGTAAAGGCCCCGTATTCGCCAGTGACGGTTTTTGGTACAAAGGCGGCCTGGCCGGCATTGGCGTCGGTAATATCCAGCTTCCCGGAGACGGCGACTGCATCGTCCTCGGTAACGCTCTCACCGATGCCTGTGATGACCGCGGCATGCTGCGACTGAACGGTTGGGGTAGCGACGACAGCGATTTCATCTATCAGAACACTGTCGTCCCGGCTTTGGACAATCTTTTGCTTAACAGTCCTGAACCGATCACCCGTTGGCAATTCTGTCGGATCCGATCCGATGAAGGGTGCACTGGCAAGGGTGTGATCATCAACCTCTAGCTCCTGTTCCCTAGTGATTTTCTCGGTAGTGAAAACCTCCCGGTCTTCGACCATAGTCGTGGCAGATAAGGATTCTGACTGGCTGTCAAGGGCTTTCGTCAACGTCAAAGCCTCGCTGCCGGATTCTTCTGCTCCCAACTCGACAGATGTTTCCGGTGCCTTGTCGATATCCTGAATCAGATCGTCTTGGAAAGTGGTTCCGTAATGCAGATTTCCCAGAGAGGAGGAATCATCAATGATTCTCCGAGAAACATCCCAGGTGCGAGCATTGAGCCGGTCTTTGCCCTCTTGGGCGTTCTCAGCGTAATACCAGGAAGAATCATCTGTCTTCTGATTGGCCGGGTTGTCTTCAGCTTTGGTTGGTTCTTTGTCACTCATGGTAGCCCTTTGCATGGAACAATCTGAAGAATGTTGTTTTCAAAAGTTCTTTTTCACAATGAAAGGCTGGATCAGCCCAATGATATGGCAATCCGATATTGATTAAAAAAAGCGTGCATTCGATGCGCTGCAGATCCGGGCAGCCGGTGGTCTCCTCTTGCTGAAGAGAGCATCATTGTGTGCCTTCAGTGAAGGATCTTACTGAAATCTTATGAAAAATCACTTAACTCCAGTAGTCGTCAGTGGCAGAGTCGGCATCAGGTTTCTCCATGATGGCTGTCACCTGGTTGCCCTGCTCATTGTACAGCAACCGGTCAAAGGCGATCATGTTGGCCATGGCGATGCCGCGACCGTGGTTATGGGTGGCGCGGGAAGGATCAAATTTCATGAATCCCTTCCAATTGAAGCCTTCGCCCTGATCGGTGATCTGTAAATAATAGGTGCCATTTTTTCGTTCAAAAATCACCGACACCTGGCGGTCGCGGTACTCGGGGGCCTCCAAACGGCGTTCGACCTCCTGGCGCCAGTCGTTGCGGTCCATGAGTGCAGTTTTATCATCATAGTTAATCCCCAGGTTGCCGTGTTCCACTGCATTGATGAGCAGTTCGGAGACCCCGGTCAACGCCCGTTCCGGGTCGGGAAAGCAGTTGGCGAGGAAAGAAGACATGCTTTCCGCCTCATCCAGGGTGCGGTAACTTCCCTTCAAGACTTGGATCAGGCCGAAACTCATCCGATGGCGGCGCATTTCGGTTTGCAGCGCCTTGCGATGCTTGACCTCCTTGACCGCCGAGGAGAGGATGGAAAGCAGGGTCTTGCGTTCAATGGGTTTGGTCAGATAGTAAAAAACCCCCGCCTTGATCCCCTCACTGATCTCCTCAGGTTTATCGGCCGCCGTCAACATGATGATGGGGATGAAGCGGAGCCGGCTGTCGGCCGCGATCTTGCGGGTCACTTCCATTCCGTCCATCACCGGCATCATCCGATCGAGCAGGAGGACATCGAAGCCGGCGGGTTGTTCCTCAAGAATTTGCATGGCCTCCAAGCCGTTGGTAGCCCTGGTGACGGCGTATTGCTCTTTTTCGAGAATGGAGGCTACCAGGTGTAAGGCGGCGGGGTTGTCTTCCACCACCAGGACCGAGGTTGGTCTGGGCGGGACGGCGGATGTGCTGAGTGTACTGGATATCATACGTGTTCCTTAGATGTGCAGTGTAGACTAACGTTCGGTAAAGGCGGAGTTGAGGGCTCGGTGAATGGGCTTGAGAAAATACTCCAGCAGACTCTTGGTGCCGGTGATGATATCGGCGTTGACGATCATCCCGGGCAGGATCATGTTGTTGCCGGGTTGCTCACCCAAATAATTTTTTTCCATGGTGATAACGCCCCGGTAGAAACTTTGCCCCTTCTCGTCGACAAAGGTCGTGGCCGACAGTCCCTTGACCGTGCCGTCGACTGACCCGTAGCGGGTAAAATCATAGCTGCTGATCTTGACGATGACCGGATACCCGACTTTGATGTGGCCGATGTCATTGGGGGAAATGCGCACTTCGGCAAATATTTCGCCTTCAGTGGGCACGATTTCCATGAGCTTGTGGCCAGATTGAATCACCCCGCCCTCGGTGTGAATTTCCAATCCTTTGACAATGCCGTCCAGAGGTGAGCGGATGGCGAGCCGTTCGGCCTGCAGCTGGATTTTTTCCAGCATCTCCGAGGTTTCCGCTCGGTCGGCTTCCACCGTTTCGAGTTGCTGCAGGGCTTTGTTACGGCCTTCGGCGACAAGAGCTTGCAGGCGGCCCTCGAATTCACCAATCAGGTCTTCGGCCTGACTGATTCTGATCACCAGGGTGTCAACCTTGCCCTGCTGTTCGTTTTTATCGCGGAGGACGGCCAGGTAAGTCGTCTCCGAAACCAGGCGTTCCTTGTACAGCTTGTCTTGGGTGGCAAAGGCGGTGCCGGCAATGCGCAATCCTTCCCGGGCAGTCGCCAGTTCGCGCCTGTGCAGGTTGACTTGTTCGCGTTTTTGGATGATCTGCTGTTTGAGCACTTCCTGTTCCTGGCGCTGGCTTTCAGACATACTGATCAAGATGTCCTTCTGCGCTGAGCCGGCTTCACTGTTTTCCTTGCTCAGTTGTTCGAACGCCGCATGGTCGCCGCTGAGAAAGGCCTTGAGCCGGGAAGTCTGTAGATTCAGCAGTTGCAGTTTGTTAGCCAGCCGGTTGACATCGCGCGTCTGTTCGTCCCCGCGAAGCTGGATCAGGATCTGCCCTTTGTGGACCCGGTCATCATCATGCACGAGAATTCGCTCGACGATGCCGCCCTCCAGATGCTGGATAGTCTGCACATATCCCGAAGGAATAATAGTTCCAGAGGTGGTTGCCCGTTCGGTTATCTGCGCGTAGGCAGACCAGAGAACAAAGCAGATAAAACACAGGCAGATGATCAAGGTGGTGGTCCTGATCAAATAGGGGGTGCGGGCCTCCTCCAGCATCGCCGATTGCGAGAGAATCCTGAGTTGTCTGGTTGTGTCCGCGTTTTTCTGTGCCATGGTCGAGGTGTCCTTGGGTGGGTCGATGTGTGTGCTGGTCAGGATTGCAGAGAATCAAGCAGTTCTGCCGGTTTTCCGGCTAAAACCTGTCCGTTTCCGGGTAGATAGACCAACCGGTCAGCGAGGAGAACATCTGCTCTGCGCTCGGAGATATAGAGGATGGTCTTATGGCCGCGTTGGAGGTTGATAAATTCCCGGAATCTTTGCCCGGTAAATCCGTAGAGCACTGCCGAGGGGAATTCATCAAAGAGCATGATCGGCGCATCGCGCAGATAGCCGCGGGCTAAGTTAAGTTGAAAGGCAAGGCTTGACGACAACTGGTCGGAGCGGTAGTCGCCGATAAAAGTGTTGAGTCCGGCCGGCAGGGCATTGACCTCTTCCAGGGCGCCGGCCAGGGAGAGGGCTTGGTGCAGTTCCTGGTCGGATGCATCTGGTTTGACCATACGCAAATTTTTCTCGATGGTACCGTGAAACAATTCCACCACCTGGGGCACGTAGCTGATGCATTTGCGCAGTTCAACCGGGTCGCGTTGCCGGATGTCCAGTCGATCAATCAGGATTGAGCCTATTTGGGGTTGATAAAGGCCGTTGACCAGTTTGAGCAGCGAGGTCTTGCCCGCACCTGATGCTCCGGCAATGGCGATGATCTCACCCGGTTGGATATCGAGGTTGAGCCCCGCTAGAATCGGCCCCCGGTCACCTGAATAGCGGAGACCAACACCGGTGAAAGTGATCTGGCCGTTAATCTTGATGGTTTGGGCCTGGCTAAAGGAAGGGCTGGATTCGGGAGGGGTCTTGATCAGTTTATGGACCTGGCCGACGCTGCGGAAGATATAGCGGATGCGGACCAGGGAGTTGCAGATGGCTTGCAGGGGAGATAGAACCCGCCAGACAAGCATCATTGAGGCGATAAGGGCGCCGGTGGTGATCTGTCCCTGCCAAGCCAGCCAGATGCCGTAGGTCAGAGTCATGACCCCCGCCAGGATCGAGAGGCCGTAGGCAACAGCCTCGATTATCGAGGTAAGAAACGAAGAAGAAAATGAGGTCAGGGCTGCCTCGCCGGATACTTCGCGGAAACGCTGCAGCCAGGTTTCGCCAAGCCCGTGACATTTGATCGCCCGGTTTTTCTTCATGGTTTCAACAAGAAGGGCCTGGCGTTGCACCGAAGCGACGGCGCCGTGTTCGGTGCTCGCCTGAATTCTAGGCAGCATGATCATGGCCAGCGCAATGTAGCAAAGGGCCAGGGCCATGGGGATGAAGGCAAGCGGGCCGCCAATGATCCAGATGACGGTGATGAAGATCAGGGTGAAGGGCAGTTCGAGTACACTGACGCTGGTCGAGCCGGTGAAAAATTCGCGAATCGAGTCGAAATCCCGCATTCGGGCGACCTGGGAAGGAATGGACGACCCTTCGATCAGTCGGGGCGGCAGGAACAGTAACCGTTCAAAAATAGCTTGGCTGGTGATGGCATCGACCCGCACGCCGAAGTAGGCCAGGGAGCGGGCTCGCAGGTAGCGCAGGGAAGCTTCCATGACCATGGCGATCAGGGCGCCGACCACCAGATGTTCGAGGGTTTCGACCGAGCGGCTGCCGATCACCTTGTCATAGACCACCATGACAAAGAGCGATGAGGCCAGCGCCAGGATATTGATCAGGAAACTGACGCCGAATGTCTGGAGGAAGATTGAGTCAAACCGGCGGGTCAGGCTGCGGAACCAGCGGAAAGGGCTGGCGTCGACATTGGCGCTGAACCGGTTTTGGGCGATGAGTTTTTTGCTCTGGGACGAAAAAACATAGAGGGTTCCGGGCTGATCAGGCAAATCGGTCAGCGACAGCATGGTCTCGTCGGCGGGGGTATATACCTTGGCGAGCCCTGCCTCTTCTGGTCCAGGGATGAGCACCAAGGGCATGCCGGGCACCTTTTTCCGGTCATCGGCGATGAACAGGCAGGGAGCCAGACGCTGATCGAAGTGGTGCAGGCGGATGCGGGTCGAGCGGGCGTGGAATCCCAGGTTGATCATGGTATTGATCAAGTCGACCCGATCGAGTTCGCCGGGCATGTGCGGCAGGGATTCGCAAACCCGGCCGATGCCGCTCTGCCAGCCGAGGGCGGCCAGGAGAAAGGGGAGCGCGCGGGCAAAAGGAGAGACCCTGTCCAGGCCAAGCCAGCCGGGAGGTTCGAGGATGGCCCGCATTGCCTGGGCGGTTTTAAGGTACATGGCTTCGCCGCTCATAGAGTGAACTCCCGGAAGGGCAGTACGCCATGAATTTTGGAGTCGGCGGGTGCGGTTTCCTGCAAGGTGGAGTTGACGATGAAATACTCCAGGTCGGCGAGGCGGAGAATATTACGGTCATCGGAGATAATGATGAGCACCGTCCGCCTTTTCAAGCGGCCAAGAACGGAAAAGATCAGGTTATATCCGTGTTTGTCCAGGCCCCGGTCGGCATTGTCAAAGAGAATGACCCGTGGTTTATTGGCAAGGACCCGGGCAATGGCGATTCGTTGTTTCAGCCCTGGTGGAATCGGATCGGTGACGCTGTCGGTGAGCATGGTTTCGTATCCCTCCGGCAGTAGAGCCACAGCTTCGTCGATCCCGAGAAAACGGGCGGCGGTCATGGCGTCCTCCTCAAGGGTGGCACCGAAAAAGGTCAGGTTCTCGCGGATGGTCCCGTAGAAAATAGTCCCTTTTTCAGGGAGATAGCCAACGTGGGTGCTGAGCAGGGCCGGATTGACGAGGTGCGGCTCAACGCCGTCAACGGTCAAGATTCCGGCACTGGGACGGAGGATGCCGGTGAGCAACTGCAACAGGGTGGTTTTACCGCAGCCGGCCGCCCCGGAGACGGCGATGGAATCGCCGGGGTTGAGGCTGAGGGTGAGGTTATGCAGCAA
Source organism: Desulfobulbales bacterium (assembly GCA_038318785.1). Taxonomy (GTDB): domain Bacteria; phylum Desulfobacterota; class Desulfobulbia; order Desulfobulbales; family Desulfobulbaceae; genus Desulfobulbus. The sequence goes on from JBBQCO010000136.1 coordinate 7,098, forward strand.
CAGGGGCGCATTCTCGCCATAGCAGAAATCGACGCCATCGAGCACCACTCGGCCTTCCGGTTTCTGCATGCCGCGAGGATCGTTGTATTCGGCGACCGGCAGGGAAAAGATGTCGCGCAGTTCCTGTTGATCGATAAAAAAGCTCTGGAAGCGAGTCCAGAGCGACAGGGCCCGCTGTACCGGCTGCATGATCCGTCCGGAGAGAAGAATGCACGCTGCCAGACCACCAGTGCCCATATCCCCGTGGATGACTCTGAGGGCGCCCGCCGAGACCACGGCCACGGTCATGATCTGGGCAAAAAGGGTGGCAAAATTCTGGGCGATGTTGGTGGTCAAAGCCACCTGATAGTGCGCCATGGAGATGCGCTGCTGGAGCCGGTCGTTGCGGCGGAGAAAGAATTTTTCCAGGCCGATGCCCTTGAGGGTATGAATGTGGGAGAGGGTCTCGATGATGAAGTTGTAGCGGATCTTGCCGCTGAAATCCTGTTCCTGCACCTGCTGCCGCAAGCAGTAGCCGACATACCAGGCCAGGAGGCAGAAGAGCACAAAAAGGGTGAGCGGCACTAGAACCAGACCGCCGGCGATGTACCAGATGAGATAGAGAAAGATGAAAATGAACGGCAGGTCGACGATGGTCAGCAGGGCCTGGCCCGAGTAGAAGCCCCGCAACCGGCTGATGGCCGCCATTTTTTGCAGATACGCGCCCGATCCCTGGCGTTCAAAGGCCTGGATAGAGGAGTTGAGGATGTGGTGCATAGCTTCGCAAGAGGTGGTGTGCTCAAAGACCGCCCCCGACCAGGCGGTCAGATACGAACGGGTCAGGCGGAGCAGTATTTCCAAAAGA
>JBBQCO010000137.1:0-7788 GCA_038318785.1 Desulfobulbales bacterium
CTGGGGCGCGGGTGCGGCGGCGCGTTCGCGCGCAATCAGCGCGGCTGCGTGGGTTGCGGCGAGCCGCTTGACCATCGCCTTGCCGGTGTCGGGCAGGAAACACACTTTGCGCGGGTAGATGTCCAGCACGTCCCGGCTCACAACGGGTATACGCTCGGCGCGCAGGTAGTCGAAAACAAAACTGGCGTTGCGCTCGCCGATGTTCATGCTGTCCATGCCGGCAATCACCTGGCCGCCGCCGAAAACCTTGGCCTCCAGCGACGAGCGCCGTGCGCCGCGCTTGAGGATTTCGTTGATCAACAGCTCCATCGCGTAAGCGCCGTACCGCCCGCTGTCTCCGCTGCCACCTGGCAGCATGAAGTGGTTCAGGCCGCCCAGCTTGGAATCGCGGTCCCAGATGCAGGCGGCGATACACGAGCCCAATGTGGTCATGATCAGAATTTTTTCGCTACTGACGAAGTATTCGCCCGGCAGCACCTTGACCGCTTCGCACTGGAACTGGGTCTCGTACCAGAAAAAGGAGGCTTCGCCTGGCTTGCGCGGCTGGGCCTTGAGGCGTTCAAGACGCGTCTTGGATTTAGCGGATTCCAGACTTTGCAGCATGCCCCGACTGTAGAAGTCGGGGCGGTGCAGCGGAATCGGGCCAATACCTGAGTCGGCTCAGGAAAACACCTGACCCGCTCCCAAGGCTGACCGCGCGCTGGTCAGAGATCGGCCGAAATCAGGCCATTGCGCATGGCGTAACGCACCAGGCCCGCAACTTCGTGGATGTCCAGCTGCTTCATCAACTGGGTTCGATGGGTGTCCACCGTTTTCACGGAAAGGTCCAGACGGCGGGCGATTTCCTTGCTGCTGTGGCCCTCGGCCACCAGTTGGAGCACTTCGCGTTGGCGCTGCGTCAGCAGATTGCCGGGTTTCTCCTCGGCCCGCAGACGTTGCACATAGTCGCTCACCACGCCTTTGGAGACCGTGGGGCTGAGATAGGTCTCGCCGCGCAGTACCGCCCGCACTGCCAGGTCCAGCTCCATAGGGGCGGCGTCTTTCAACAGGTAGCCGGCCGCGCCATGGCGCAGCGCTTGGCGCACGTATTCCTCGTTTTGGTGCATCGAGAGAACGATCACGCGTATTTCGGGGTCGGCACGGATCAGGCGCCCGGTTGCCTCCAGACCGTTAAGCCCCGGCATGGAGATGTCCATCAGCACCAGCTTGGGCTGCAGTTGCGCGGCCAATGCCAGCAGGGCCAACCCGTCGCTGGCTTCGCCCACCACTTCTACCTCGGCAATGGTCTCCAGCAATTTGCGCAGGCCCGCACGCACCAATATATGGTCGTCGGCCAGTAGGGTTCGTATACGCATCATCGGCTTTCAGTAGGGATCAGCATCGGGCAGCGCAGGCGTACCGTGCATCCTTGTTCCATGGCCGACTCGATTTCAAGCTGGCCACCAATCAACATCGCGCGCTCGCGCATGCCAAGCAAGCCCATGCTGCTGCCGGCGCTTGCCCGTGCGCGCATGGCCGCGACGTCGAAACCATCGCCATCGTCCTTCACACTGAGCACGAGTTCATCGCCATCGTGGAACAGATCGATGTCCACGCGCCGTGCGTTGGCGTAACGGGCGACATTGGTCAAGGCCTCTTGCACGATACGAAAACACGCGGTTTCGACGTCTGGCGCCAGGCGGCCGCTGGGCAGCGCCGGATGGAAATGGATCGCAAAGCCACTGCGTCCCGCAGTCTGCTCGGCGATCCCGCGCAATGCCGGCACCAGGCCGAGATCGTCGAGCACCGAGGGGCGCAACGCCAGCGCCAATCGCCGCACTTGTTGCAGGGCTTCTTCGACAATGCGCAGGTTCTCGTCGCTGAGCTCGGCGGGCGAACGGTCCTTGGAACGGGCGCTCAACTGCAGGTTGATCTTGATCGCAGTGAGCGACTGGCCAAGCTCGTCGTGCAGCTCCAACGCCACGCGGCGGCGCTCGGTCTCCTGTGCTACGAGGATGCTGCGCGACAAGGTCTGCAACTGCTCCTGGCTGGCTTTCAAAGCGTCCATCGTGCTTTGGATCAGCAGCGATGCCTTGTGGCGTTCGCTAATATCTCTCTGCACGGCCACCCAGTGGGTTACCGACTTCTTGGAATCCTGCAAAGGTGAAATCGAAATCTCCAGCCAAAACTCAACGCCCGCTTTCGTGTAATTGATCAGCTCGGCCTGCACTGGCTGCCAGAGCCTCAATGCAGCGCCAATACGATCGAGCTCACCGCGTTGTGTGTTGGGGCCCTGCAACATGGCCGGTGTGTTGCCAATGGCCTCGGCCCGACTGTAGCCCGTGTGGCGCACAAAAGCGTCGTTGACGTAGACAATGCTGGGATAGGGTGTATCCGTTCGATCGGCACCGGTGATGATCACCACGTCATCGATATGGGCCAGACTGGCCTCCAACAGGAGTAACTGCTGATCGGCCTTGCGCCGCGCGCTGATGTCCGTATTGGTGCCGACGACCCGTCGCGGCCTGCCTTGCAGATCCCGATTGACCACCATGCCACGCCCCAGCACCCAGACATAGCTGCCATCTTTGCGCAACAGCCGATGCTCGCCAATGTACTTTGGGCTGGCGCCGTCCAGATGGGCCTGCAGGTTCGCCTGGTCCTGCGGCGCATCGTCGGGGTGCACCCGCCGGAACCATTCGCCCGGAGCATTGCCCACCTCCGCGTCCGTGTACCCCAGCAGATCTTTCCAACGTCTGGAGTAGTAAACGGTGTCTGCCTGGATGTCCCAGTCCCACACGCCGTCACCTGCCCCCTCCAGGGCCGCCGTCCAACGCGCCTCGCTGATGCGCAAACGCTCATTCGCGTCATTGCGGTCGATGGCATAGCGGATGGCGCGCAGCAGCAGCCCGGTAGACAACCCCTTCACCAGGTAATCCTGCGCTCCAGCGCGCACCGCTTGCAGCGCAATGGCCTCATCGCCCAAGTGCGACAGGACGACGATGGGCATATTGGGCGCCGCAGCCTGCAACTCGGTGTAGGTCGCCAAACCATCACTGTCTGGCAGGGTCAAATCCAGCAACACCACATCGAAAGGCTGCTCCGCCAGACGTGCGATGGCCTCAGCCAGGCGCTGGCATTGCGTCAGCACACAGACCGCTGCAGCCGTGTACTCCAGTTCGTCGCGCACCAACAAAGCATCCGTCGCGTTGTCTTCGATCAAGAGGACGCGAATCTGTTTTATGGATGAATCGCTCGCCATCGCAGTAGCTTACTCGCTGCACATGCCCTGTGTCGAGCGGATCGGCCCCGCTACACCAATCACTGCACTGCCACCTCGCACCATCGGCTGGCAAGCACCGGTTTATAAAGGGGCCAGTTTATAAAGGGGCCAGGCGCGAATAAAGCGATGTTGGCGATGGCGCCGGTCAGAGCGGCCTCCATGGAGACCATAAAGTGGCCAGGCTCGAATAAAGCGAATAAAGCGCCAACACCCACGTCCCCGGCCTGGTGCGCGCCCACATGCACAGTCGCTGGCTTGTCACGCCGGAACTCGATGGCGTTGGCCAGCAGGTTTTGCGGCAACCGGTTCGATTGCCGGCTTTGAGCGCGGACCAGGGATAGTCTATGGAATCTCCAAAATCAAGCTGCCATGAGAACACGAGCCACCCCCAGCGACTGCATCCGGTCTTGCATTTGCCACAGGTCGTATGCACTTTGGTGGCCCAGCCAGCTTTCGGCGCTTTTTCCAAAAGCCAGCTCCAGCCGCATGGCCATCTCAGGCGTGATCCCGGTGCGACCGTTGACCACCTCGGACACAGCTTTGCGCGACACCTTAAGCTGCAGCGCCGTGGCGGTAATGGTCAGGCCCAGCGGGTCGAGCCACAGGGCGCGCAAGATTGCACCTGGGTGCGGGGGATTATGCATACGCATGACGGGTCTCCTTACTCAGTGGTAGTCAAGGTAATCAACACCGTGGGCGTCACCGCCACCAAAACGAAAAACAAGCCGCCAGTTGGCCTGCACTGTCACCGCCCAAAAACCGTCCATATCGCCCTTGAGTGGGTGCAGCCGAAGCCCTGGCGCATCCATGTCCTGCACCGCACGGGCCTGGTCAAGCAAGGCCAACAACAAGCTCAGCCGCGCGGCGTGCATGGCAGCAATGCCGGCCTTGCTGCCGACCGTGAAAAACAGTTCCAAGCCTTTGTGGGTGAAGGACTTGATCGTCGCCAGATTGTAACCAGGTGGGTTACACGCCGCAAGCTGATCAAAATTCGACTGGCTAATTAAAATAAAGGGGCCAGGCTCGGATTAAACGCAGCCAACCGTATCACGACCGGGCGGTGGACTACGAGGCCTTGAGTGTGCAGCGCAATGCGCCGCGAATTCGTCCAGGAAGCCGCCGAGCGCTTCGGTTCACAATGCACGGTGGTGGCCATAGACGCCCGCCGGGTGCCGGGTGAGAACCGCTGGGAGGTTTACACTCACGGCGGCCGTAATCCGACCGGCATCGATGCAGTTGAGTGGGCAATCCGGATGGAGGCGTACGGTTCCGGTGAAATCCTGCTGACCAGCATGGATTGCGACGGCACTAAAGACGGTTACGACATCGCCCTGACCCGTGCTGTGGTAGACGCTGTCTCCATCCCGGTAATAGCTTCCGGCGGTGTCGGCAACCTGGAACACCTGCACGACGGCTTTGTCAAGGCCGGAGCCAGCGCTTGTCTGGCTGCCTCGATCTTCCATTACCGCGAGTACACCATCGGACAGGCCAAGCAGTATCTACACGAAAAAGGGGTTCCGGTACGCATATGAGCGAACATCAACACATTCTTGACGCCATCTATCAGATCATTCTTGAGCGCAAGAGCACTCCGGCAGAAAACTCCTACACCGCTTCCCTGATGCAGAAAGGGATTGACAAGATTCTCAAGAAGATCGGTGAAGAAGCCACCGAGGTGGTGATCGCCGGCAAAGGTGGAGTGCGTGAAGAGATCGTATATGAAGTTGCTGATCTTTTCTTCCACACCCTGGTCCTTCTTGGTTATCAAGATATTCCTCCCGAAGCGGTGTTTGCGGAACTTGGCAAACGTTTCGGCAAATCGGGCATAGAGGAAAAAACTTCTCGCCCTTCCTAAAGCCACCGGCCATCTGTCAAGAGGATCTCCATGGAACTCAGTTTTTCCCGTTCAAACAATGAAATAGAGCAGCTCATCGATCGTTTGCTTGAACTGTCAGGCGATATTCATCATCCTGACATAATCAGGGAGATGCTGCTCTCTACGCTGAAAATAGGCCAGGAGATTGATTACCCGGCAGATTTGAAACTGATAAACCGTACGCTCCGCGAAATGCGCTACACCACCAAAGTTTTCGGACCATATCGCAACAAGAAAAAGGTCACCATCTTTGGCTCGGCGCGAACCACCCCTGAAGAGGAAATGTACCGTAAATGTATCCGCTTCAGTCGCATGCTGGCAGACAAAGGATACATGATCATCACCGGCGGCGGCCCTGGAATAATGCAGGCCGGCAACGAAGGCGCAGGCAGCGAAAATTCCTTTGCCGTAAACATCCGGCTGCCGTTCGAGCAGAGCCCGAATCCGGTTATGCTGAAAAATCCCCGCCTGATCACCTACAAGTATTTTTTCAACCGCAAGGTGGCCTTTGTTAAGGAGGCTGACGCCGTGGCAGTTTTCCCGGGCGGATTCGGCACGCTAGACGAGGCCATGGAGGTGTTTACCCTGGTGCAAACCGGTAAAACCTCACCTAAACCTTTGATCCTGATCGACAATCAGGATGGATATTGGGAACAGTTTTTTGATTTCATCAAGCAGAGCCTGCTGGTTACCGGTTTCATCTCTGGCGAGGATTTTTCCATTTTCACCTTGACCAAAGATGAAAAAGAAGCGGTGCTGGTGATTGAAAATTTCTACCGGGTCTACCATTCACTTAGATTCATCGACCACCGGCTGGTTATCCGTCTAAATAAGGAGATAACTCCGGCTCAGATCGCTACTCTGGAGGATGAGTTTTCCGAACTGCTCAAGACAGGGGATCACATAGCTCCCTGCGCCATGTTTCCCGAGGAAGCTGACGAACCCGATCTGGCGGAACTTCCACTCATTACCCTTGTTTTTGATCCTCACCATTATGGCCTGCTGTTGGCCTTCATCCACCGGATAAATACTTTTTAACGGCTGCAAGCCACTTGCACTGAAAAACGGTATATCCCCCTGCAATTTTATCGAGGTATTCTGCTACATCGGCAGCATTCTGCAGCTGCTGAACAAGCACCTCATAGATTTTGACTTTTCGCCCCCCCTTGTGATATAAATACCCACTTTTTCTTATGTTAAATACTTTAAGTTGATTTCATATGTTTATACAGGTGGAACAGATGAATCACTTTCACTACGAGGTTAATGAACTGGCAACTCATGCAACAGCCGCCCACGCGTGACAGAGCTTATGCTCAAGTTAGACAAGTTCGAGGTCGTGCATGAGCGGAGATTGTTGAAAGCTGGTTCGCGGAAAAAAAATCGCTCTTTCCTGTAAAAATTTAGCAACGGAGGTACAAACCATGTTCAAAGGAAGCATCGTCGCCATAGTGACACCATTCAACAACGGAGCGGTAGACGAGGAAAAACTGCGCCAGCTGGTGGAATTCCAGATCGAAAACGGCACCGACGCCATCGTTCCCTGCGGCACCACCGGTGAGTCGTCTACCCTCGATTATGAGGAGCATGATCGCGTTATCAAGATCGTCATCCAGCAGGTGGCCAAACGTGTCCCCGTAATTGCCGGCACCGGTTCCAACTCCACCCGCGAAGCCATTGAAATGACCGAACACGCCAAACTGATGGGTGCCGACGGTTGCCTGTTGGTCACTCCTTATTACAACAAACCATCGCAGGAAGGTTTGTACCGTCATTACAAGGCCGTCGCCGATGCCGTGGCCATCCCCCAGATCCTGTACAATGTGCCGGGACGCACCGGCGTCAACCTGCTCCCCGAGACGGTGGCCCGTCTGGCCGATCACGCCAATATCGTCGCCATCAAGGAAGCCACCGGTTCACTGCAACAGGCCTCGGAAGTTCTGGATCTCTGCGGAGACAAGATCGATGTCTTCTCCGGAGACGATTTCATTACCTTTCCGATGATGGCCTGCGGCGCCAAGGGGGTCATTTCCGTAGTAGCCAACATCATGCCGAAGGAAGTTGCCTCTCTGGTTGACGCCTTTTTCGCCGGTAATCTGGAAGAAGCCCGCCGCCTGCACCTGAAGCTGTTGAAGATCAGTAATGCCATGTTCATCGAAACCAATCCGGTACCGGTGAAAACCGCCGTGGCTCTGATGGGCAGATGCAGCGACGAGGTGCGTCTGCCACTGGCCCCCATGAGCGAGGCCAACAAGGGCAAGCTGACAGCCATCATGAAAGAGTACAAACTGATTTAATTCACACAAAGAGGTCTTGCCATGACTAAAATAGCCGTTTGCGGCGCTGCCGGACGTATGGGGCAACGTATCATCAATTCCATAGTGGAAGCCGAAGGGGCTGAACTCTCCGGCGCCCTTGAACGTCCCGGTCACCCGCTGGTAGGACAGGATGCAGGATTGATCGCCGCCTGTGGAGCCTTGGGTGTCAACATTTCTGATGACTTGAACTCCGTTATCGCCGGTTGCGATGTCATGATCGACTTTACCGCTCCCAAGGTCTCACTCAAGAATCTGGAAGCTTGCGGCTTGCAAAAAAAAGCCATCGTCATCGGCTCCACCGGCTTTACTCCCGAGGAACGCGCACTGGCACA
>JBBQCO010000138.1:0-7678 GCA_038318785.1 Desulfobulbales bacterium
GCTGTCAATACGGCCCTGACCGATTCGCCGGAACTGATCAACCAGGAACCGTACGGGGCCTGGATTGTCGAAATCAAACCCTCGGACCGCAGCGAATACGAGCAGTTATTTTCAGCTCCGTCCTACCGCGATCTCCTCCAAGGATAAGCCTATGCGCTACCTGCCTCATACCCCCGAAGAAATCGCCGCCATGCTCGCGGCTATCGGTGCACCCAGCCTGGACAGTCTGTTCGATACGGTGCCCGCCGACTGCCGGATGACCGACGCCTGGAACCTGCCTGCCGCCAAAAGCGAATGGGAACTCAACGACCACATGCGCCATCTGGCCGCAGCCATGCGGGTGGACGAACACACCAAGGTCCTGGTGGGTGCCGGCAGCTACCAGCATCACATCCCGGAAACCGTGCGCAGTCTGGCCAGCCGCTCGGAATTCCTCACCGCCTACACCCCCTATCAGCCGGAGATGGCCCAGGGTACCCTGCAGGGCATCTTCGAATACCAGACCCTGACCGCCCGTCTGCTGGGCGTGGATGTGGTCAATGCCTCGATGTATGACGGTGCCTCCGCCCTGGCCGAGGCCCTGCTCATGGGACTGCGGATTGCCAAAAAGAAAAAGCGGGTGGCGGTGGCCAAGGCGATTCATCCCCACTACCGCGCCGTGGTCCGGGCCTATCTCCAGCCTGCGGGCTATGAGGTGGTGGAGCTGGATTTTTTGGCCAACGGCCGCACCGATCTGAGCGGATTGGACGCACTTGAGGATATTGCCGCCGTGGCTTTGCAGTCGCCCAACTTCTTTGGCGTGATCGAGGACTTGGAGGTGGCCGCAGCCACCATCCATGGAGCGGGAATGCTGTTCGTCACCTGTTTCACCGAGCCGCTGGCCTACGGGTTGCTGAAAAATCCCGGTTCCTGCGGTGCGGACATCGTCTGCGGTGAGGGTCAGAGTTTCGGCATTGCTCCCTCTTTCGGTGGGCCGGGTCTAGGCATGTTCGGCTGCAAGGAACCCTTTACCCGCAACCTGCCGGGGCGGCTGGTCGGCGAAACCAAGGATCTCGAGGGGAGGCGCGGCTACGTCCTGACGCTCGCCACCCGCGAGCAGCACATCCGGCGGGAAAAAGCGACGTCCAACATCTGTTCCAACCAGGGCATCTGCGCCATGACCGCCGGGATGTACATGGCCTCTTTGGGCGGCACCGGCATTCGCCAGTTGGCAAGACTTAATTACGACAAGACCCAGTATCTCAAGGAGACGCTGCGCCAAGCCGGGGCCAAGGTGGTTTTTGACGGACCGGTATTCAACGAATTCGTGGTCGAGTTCCCCGCGAATTTCCGGCCTGCCTACGAACGGTTGCTGGCCAATAACATTGTTGCCGGATTGGAATTAGGCGCTCTGTACCCCAAACTTGCGGGCCGCTACCTCTTCTGCGTCACCGAGACGATCAGCAAACAGATTATGGACACCATTGGTGCGGAGGTGGGAGCATGAGTGAGATATTAGGAACAGGCGGGCTGATCCTCAACGAACCCCTGCTCTGGCACAAGGGCAAGAAAGGCCGGATCGGCATGTCAATCCCCGAGAGCGATGTCCCCACGGCCGCGATTGATGCAAAACTGCTGGGCGATGCGGTCAATTTTCCGGACTTGAGCGAAGTCGATGTGGTCCGCCACTATACCCGGCTGTCACAATGGAATTTCGGGGTGGACAGCGGCATGTACCCACTCGGGTCCTGCACCATGAAGTACAACCCCAAGACCAACGAGCGCCAGGCCGCCACTCCGGCGATCGCCAGCGCGCACCCGATGCTGGCCGACAACCTCTGCCAGGGGACCCTACGGTTGCTCTTTGAGCTGCAGCAGTATCTGGCAACCATCACCGGCTTGGATGCAGTCTCCCTGCAACCGGCGGCCGGGGCGCACGGCGAACTGACCGGCATGCTCATCTTTCATGCCTGGCACCGCAGCCGGGGTTCCCAGCGCCATAAAATCCTCATCCCGGACACCGCCCACGGCACCAACCCGGCCTCCGCCGCCCTCTGCGGTTTCAAGGCCGTGCCGGTCAAATCGGACGACCAGGGCATGCTCGATCCGGCCCTGGTGGCCTCGCTCATGGACGAGGACACCGCCGGCATCATGCTGACCAATCCAAACACTTTGGGCCTGTTCGAGGAGCGGATCCGCCAGATCGCCGACATCGTCCATGCCAAAGGTGGCCTGGTCTATGGCGACGGCGCCAATATGAACGCGGTCCTCGGAGTGATCGACGCCAAACGCTGCGGCATTGACGTTTTGCATCTCAACCTGCATAAGACCTTCTCCACCCCGCATGGCGGCGGCGGTCCCGGAGCTGGCCCGGTCTGCGTCACCCGCGAACTCGAACCCTTCCTGCCCGTGCCCCGGGCAGTCAAGGAGGGGGACGTCTTCCGTCTGGACAGCAACCGGCCGCAGTCTGTCGGCCGTGTCCATGCCTTCCACGGCAACTTCGGGGTGTTGGTGCGGGCCTACAGCTACATTCTCAGCATGGGCGAGGCGGGCCTGAAAAAGGCGAGTCAACTGGCGGTGCTCAACGCCAACTACATCAAGGAACAGCTGAAGGATGTGCTCCACCTGCCCTATGACCGGCCCTGTATGCACGAGTGTGTTTTCTCCGACCTCAAGCAACAGGAATACAAGATCAGCACGGTTGACATGGCCAAGCGGCTGATCGATTACGGCTACCATCCGCCGACCATCTACTTTCCGCTGATCGTCCACGGGGCGATGATGATCGAGCCTACCGAAACCGAGTGCAAGGACGATATCGACCAGTTCATCGCCACCCTGAAAATCATCACCAAAGAAGCGGTGGAACAGCCCGAACTGCTCCGCCAGGCCCCGCAGCGGACCAAGGTGCGGCGGCTCGACGAAGTGCAGGCGGCCCGTTGCCCCTGCCTGATCGGCCCATCCGGGGATTGAGCGATTTCTCTTCCAGGTGTGGAGATGACCAACACAACCGCCGCCTTCTGCGACCTCGGCCTGCAGCCCTACCCGGCTGTGCATGCGCTGCAGGTTGTGTTGGCGGCGCGGCGACGGCTGGGGACCCTGGCCACCGACCTGTTTCTGGGTGTCGAGCATCCACCGGTCTTCACCCTGGGACGCCGGGGCAACCGGGAACATCTGGGAGTGAGCGTGACCTTTCTGCGGGAGCGCAACATTACCGTGGTCCCCATTGAGCGGGGTGGCGAGATCACCTATCACGGGCCGGGGCAATTGGTGCTCTACCCGATCATCAACCTGCGGCAGGCCCACCTGGGGGTGAGCGACTATGTCTACCTCCTGGAGGAACTGATGCTGCGCCTCACCGCCGACTTTGGCGTCCAGGCCAGCCGCGACGCCCGCAATCACGGCATCTGGGTAGGCAACAGTAAATTGGGCAGCATCGGCATTGCCATCCGCCATGGGATTACCTTCCATGGGTTGGCCCTGAATGTCGATCTCGACCTGGAACCCTTTTCCTGGATCAACCCTTGCGGACTTCGGGATGTCGGCATGACCTCCTTGGTCCAGGAAGGTGCGACCGCCTGCTCCATGGACCGGGTCAAGGCGCGCTTGCAGCACCATCTGACCGAGGTTTTCGGTGTGGGACTGCACATCCTTTCCCCAGCAAGCCTGACCGCCGATCTCCCCTCCTCCGACCAGCATCCATGACCACCGAACCAACCCAAGGCAAACCCCGCTGGCTGCGGCGCAGGTTGCCCTCCGGCCCCGAGTATGAACGCATCCGCTCCCTGATCAAGAATCAGGGGTTGGCCACGGTCTGCCAGGAGGCCATGTGCCCCAACCAGTTCGAATGCTTCGGCAAGGGCACCGCCACCTTCATGATCCTGGGCGACCGGTGCAGCCGCAACTGCCGCTTCTGCGCCGTCGGCCACGGACCACAGGGACCGCCCGACCCGGAGGAACCTCGGCGTGTTGCCGAGGCGGTCCGGTCCATGGGACTCAGTTACTGTGTCATTACCTCGGTCACCCGCGACGACCTGGCCGACGGCGGGGCCGGACATTTCGCCTCCACCATCCAGGCCATACGGGCGGAAAATCCGCAGATCCTGATAGAAGTGTTAATCCCCGACTTCCAGGGCGATCCCCAGCCTCTGGCCACGGTTCTGGCCGCTGGACCGGATGTGCTCAACCATAACCTCGAAACCGTGGCACGGCTCTACCCGACCGTCCGCCCCGAGGCCGATTATGGACGCAGCCTGGAGCTTCTCCGCCGTTGCAAGGCCATTGCCCCCGACAGGGTGACCAAATGCGGCATTATGGTCGGCTTGGGAGAAACAACGGAAGAACTCACCGGCCTTTTTTCCGATCTGCGCCAAACCGGCTGCGACATCCTCACCATCGGCCAGTATCTCCAGCCCTCGCGGGGCCACCTGGAGGTCGTCAACTATATCCCTCCCGAAGCATTCTCCGCCCTGGAACACCTAGCCCTGGCTCTGGGATTCGGTGCCGTGGCCGCAGCCCCTTTTGTCCGCAGCTCATATCAAGCAGAACCGCTGTATCGACGGGTTACCGGGACAACGGGGCCCTGATTGCCCCGTCGACCTCAGTCTCGTCCAACTCCATGTGCTCCTCACTCCGTCAATTCGTTGAGGCCTGTTGACACAAACCGGAGAATGAATCATTATAGGTGTTCTTACTTTCACAGCTTCGGCTTTTGCTGCACGCACAGGACAATACTGTTCCGAGTCAGACCAAACACCGGTACCCCATGCTCAACAGAAAGAATACAGCGCTCCAATTCGGCCAATTTCTTGCTCTTCTCGCCAGCTTGCTGATCGCAGCCCAGATAGGTTATACCCTGTATCAGGGGTCGCCTTTATGCCTGAACGACGGTTGTAAAGTGGTGGAAAAGTTGACCAGGGTTTCTCCTCTGGTCTTCAACGTGGTGGGATTTTTCTTTTTTCAGGTAGTCTATTGGGGGCTGTATGTGGCACGCGGTGAAATGCGCCGTTTGCCGCATTTCATCAAGTCGCTGCTCCTAGCAGCTCTTGCGGTCGAAGCGGTGCTGATTGGTTTTCAATATCTGGTGGCGCATACCTTCTGCGCCTACTGCCTGGGTATATTTGCCTTTATCATCCTGCTCAACCTCCTGCTCGGATGGCGACAAATCGTACCCGGTTTTCTAGTGTTCACGGCTGCGACACTGGCCTTTGCCAGCCTGGATCTCAACCAGAACGCCCCCGGCCAACAGGCTTTCACCGCTGGTGTATTTGCCAGCCGCCCGGGATTGCTCAAGCAACCTGAAAATTATCTCTTCTATTCCTCAACCTGCGCCCATTGCGAAAAAGTGATAGCTTCTCTAAAAAACAATGCGCGGGCCACTATCCACTTCAACCCCATCGATCAGGTGACAACCATCGACCTGCCCAAGACCACCCTCAACGCTTCTTACTCACCGGCTTTGAACAAGGCCCTGCTGGCCTCTTTGGGGATCGAGGAGATCCCTGTCCTGATGACAAGAACCGCGGAAGGATGGTCGATTCACCAAGGGGAAACCGCTATCCTCGCCTATCTGAACCTGCCGGCACGGACCGAGGCCACAGGCCAGTCCGGTTATTCAGCCCCACCTGCCACCCAAGCAGGGATCCCCGGACTTGACGGCAGTGAGGGTTGCCAGGTTTCCACCGATTGCGCCAGTGACGCCTCCGGTCAATCGATCGTCCGCTGAGTCCACGCTCCCTCCACTTTCGGCTCAGGCGGCTGCCAAAGCCTGATCCAGATCCCAGAACAGATCCTCGACATCCTCCAGGCCGACACTCAAGCGAACCATATCCGGTGTCACCCCGGCACCCCGCATCTCCTCGTCGCTGAGCTGACTGTGGGTGGTGCTGGCCGGATGGATGGCCAGGCTTTTGGCGTCGCCGACATTGGCCACATGGCTAAAGAGCTTCAAGCTATCGATGAACCTTTGCCCCGCCGCACGTCCGCCCTTGACGCCAAAAGTAAGGATAGCGCCCACGCCTTCGGGCAGGTAGCGCTGAGCCCGCTCAAAGCTGGGATGACCGGCCAAGCCGGGATAGGACACCCAGGCCGCCTGCTTGTGCTCCTGAAGGAATTCGGCCACCTTGAGCGCATTGCTGACATGGCGCTGCATGCGCAGACTGAGGGTTTCGATCCCTTGCACGGTCAACCAACTGTTGAAAGGCGAAGCAGAAACACCCAGATCCCGCAGCATCTGCACCCTTGCTTTCAAGATAAAAGCCGGCGGTCCCAGGTTGCTGTAGACCAGACCATGGTAGGAGGGGTCGGGCTCGGTGAAGTTGGCAAAACGGCCGGAGCTCCAGTCAAAATTGCCCGCATCCACGAGGACGCCGCCCAGGCAGGTGCCGTGACCGTTGAGAAATTTGGTGGTGCTGTGGCTGACGATATGGGCCCCCCATTCGATCGGCCGGCAGAGGTAGGGCGTGGCCAGGGTGTTGTCGATCACCAGAGGCAGCTGGTGGGCTTGGGCAATGGCTGCGACCTCAGCAAAGGGGAAAACAATCAGACCGGGGTTGCCTAGAGTTTCACCATAGATGAGTTTGGTGGTGGGCCGAATAGCACGAAGAAAGGAATCCGGATCGGCGGGATCGGCAAAGGTAACCTCGATCCCCAGCCGTGGCAGGGTATAGCGCAACTGGGTGTAGGTGCCGCCATACAGACTGTTGCTGGAAACGATATGGTCGCCCGCGCCACAGAGCGTGAGAAAGGCCAGGGTCTGAGCGCCATGACCGCTGCTGGCTGCCAGTCCGGCAATACCACCTTCCAGATTGGCGACCCGCTGTTCGAGTACATCAGTGGTCGGATTCATGATCCGCGTATAAATATTGCCGAATTCTTTGAGGGCAAAGAGGTTGGCGGCATGCTCGGAATTTTTAAAGAGGTAGGAGGTCGTCTGGTACAAGGGTAAGGCCCGGCTACCGGTGGCCGGGTCAACGGTTTGTCCGGCGTGGAGTTGGCGGGTGGTAAACCCAAGCTGTTGTTTTTGCTCTGTCATCGTGCAGCCTCCTCAAAAAGGGTCCTTGGGAAAACATCCCTCCGCATGCATCTGCCGAGAAGTGCCCATGGTCCACTTCAACGGGCACCATGGAGTATCTCATTTGTTTGCACTGTTAATGTAACACGATTACATGACACTGCAATATCTGGCGTGAACGGATTGAGAATTCTACGAAAGGGAGAGAGCGCAATGGCTCGAGGTGTTCTTTTACTCCGGACAGCAAACGACCCGATTGCGGCCGGATTCTTTGGCAAGATAGAGGGCTTTATCGGCCAGTTGCAACAGATCCGAACCTGTCGCTGGTTGGTGGGCGTGCAGGGAGGCAACCCCAATGCTCACCGTTACCGCCCATTGACGCCCCTGATCGCTGAACGTAGCGGCCTCGACCAGGGTACGGATCTTCTCGGCAACAAACCCGGCGTGACCGAGAGCCGTATTGGGGAGAGCAATGACAAATTCCTCGCCGCCGAAGCGGGCAGCCAGATCGCCAAAACGGACATGTTTCTTCACCAGCACACCAATGAAAGGTGTTGAAAAGTATCCCTGAAATACATGCTCGCAGCTTCCCGGAAGCTGGATCAGCAGTTTTTTTTCGTCTGTCTATCGTTTACCGCTGCTTGGCGTCAGTGCTCATCCCTTGTTTCTTGGACTTTCGAGCCCTCG
>JBBQCO010000139.1:0-7453 GCA_038318785.1 Desulfobulbales bacterium
TCGGCGAGATAGCGGTGGACCCGATACTAACGGCGGCGGTTGCCGGGCAGTGGCAGGGCAGGGCGAATGTCCTCAGCGGTCGGCATCTGCACCGGTGGCCGGTGATCGACGAGGTTCACGAGGCGGCCTGCAAACTGCGCACTACGACGGTTCAATCGGTCATGGTTTGGGAGAGCGCGGAGCCGGTACCGACCACCTCGAGCCTGCGCGCCGCTGATCTCATCCGCCAACGCCGTAGCGCCCAGGCCTTTGACGGTGTCACCACCGCCAGTGCGGCCACTCTTTGGCGGTTACTCGATGCGACCCTGCCGCGGCCCAATCTCCCTCCTTTTGACGTTTGGCCCACTCTGCCGAAGGTGCATCTGCTACTGTTCATCCACCGGGTGGAGGGTGTAGAACCGGGGATTTATTTTTTTGCACGGAGAGACGGCGTGGTCGAGGCGATGCAGCCATTGATGCGGACTGAGTTCGAATGGGCAGCGGTGGAGCAGTGTCCCGCTCATCTGCCGCTCTATCGGCTGCGGGCCGGCGATTGCCAAGATTTTGCGACAACGGTGTGCTGTCATCAGGAGATTGCCGGCGACGGTGTGCTGAGCATGGGCATGCTGGCGGAATTCGACGCGGCGCTGACCGCCGGTCCCTGGTGGTATCG
Source organism: Desulfobulbales bacterium (assembly GCA_038318785.1). Lineage (GTDB taxonomy): Bacteria > Desulfobacterota > Desulfobulbia > Desulfobulbales > Desulfobulbaceae > Desulfobulbus. Next base: position 653 of record JBBQCO010000139.1, read on the forward strand.
CCGCCTGTTCTGGGAAGCCGGGATGATCGGACAGGCTCTCTACCTGGAGGCCGAGGCGGCGGGGTTGCGGGGCACGGGCATCGGTTGTTTTTTTGACGATGCCGTTCATAATCTCTGCGGTTTAAACAGCACAAGTTTCCAGGATCTCTATCACTTCACCCTTGGCGGTCCTCGCACGGACACGCGAATTCAGACCCTGCCCCCCTACGGGCATCTGCGCCGCGCTTGACGATGGCTTTTTTCCTCCTCCTTACTACCTGTCGGTCCATGAATGACGAAGAGGGGCGCCATCTCGGTTGGCACCCCTCTTCGTCATTGTCCGTTCAGTCCGGCCTTGTATAGGTCGCCCTCAAGTATCTGTTCAGGGCAGATACTTGACCCGCAGGGTCTTTTTGTCGGTCTTGCCGACGCTGGTCTTGTCGATGGCCTCGACAACCTTGACCTTGAGCAGCATGGCCTGCTTGGAGAGCAGTCCCTTGTCAATGAACTGATTGATATGGCTGACCAGTTGCCGAGGCGTGGGCATGGTCACATCTTTTTTCGGTACCACCAGGGCCAGGGGCCGTTCCCCCCATTTTTTGTCGTTCATGCCGATCACCGCCACCTCGCCGACTGATGGATGGAGGCCGAGGACATCTTCGAGTTCCAGCGAACTGAGCCATTCCCCTCCGGTCTTGATGACGTCCTTGATGCGATCGGTGATGTTGACGTAATTTTCATTGTTGATGTTGGCAACGTCGCCGGTGTGGAGGTAGCCGCCTTTCCACAGATTTTCCGAATTACGCTGGTCCTTGAGGTACCCCTGAGTCAGCCAAGGGGCGCGGACCACAAGCTCACCCACCTGTTCGCCGTCATGGTCGACATCATTCATTTGCTCGTCCACCAACCGCAACTGCACCAGCGGGATTGGCCGGCCGGTCTTGCAGCGTACGGTGACTTCCTCGTCGGCGGTCAAATCTTCCTGGTTGACATGGGCGATGGTCAGAATCGGGCAGGTCTCGGACATGCCGTAGCCGGTGAAGACGTCGATGCCGCGGCTCAGCACCTTCTGGCACATCACCTTGGTCAGCGCCGATCCGCCGATCAGTACCTTCCAGCGGGAGAGGTCGATCTCTTCGAAACTGGGGTGGTTGATCAGCATGTGCATGATGGTGGGGACGCAGTGGGAAAAGGTGACCCCTTCCCGGGCGATCAGCTGCAAAATCGAGCCCGGCGCGTATTTGCCCGGATACACCTGTTTGATGCCGAGCGAGGTGGCAACATAAGGCAGACCCCAGGCATGGACATGGAACATTGGCGTTAAGGGCATATAGACATCTTGCTGGTGGAGCCGGCCCTGGGTCATTGGGGTGCCCAGCGCCGCCAGATTGCCGAGTGTGTGCAGCACCAGTTGGCGGTGGCTGAAGTAAACACCCTTGGGCATGCCGGTGGTGCCGGTGGTGTAGAAAGTGGTGGCCCGGGTATTTTCGTCGAAATCCTCAAACTCGAAGGTGCTGGCGGCCTTGGCCAGCAGGGCCTCATACTCGCCTGCCAGGGGAATAGTGGTCTGGGGCGGGGTGTCGAGATCGGTGAGCAGGACATAGCTTTTGACCGTGTCGATGCGCCCTTTGATCTGTTCGATGATGGGGAGGAACTCGTCGTTGACCAGGATGTAATCGTCTTCGGCGTGGTCAATGGTGTAGAGGATCTGTTCCGGGGAGAGCCGGACATTGATGGTGTGCAGGACCGCGCCGAGCATCGGGACGGCGAAAAAACATTCGAGATAGCGGTGGCTGTCCCAGTCCATCATCGCCACCGTATCGCCGGGTTTAACGCCCAAGGCGGTGAGGGCATTGGCCAGGCGGCAGACGCGGCGGCGCATTTCGCTGTAGGTGGAACGGAGCTGGTCGCGGTAGACAATCTCCTGGTGAGGATTGTCGACGACCGGAGCAAGAAACATATTTTTAATCAGCAGGGGATAGTCATAGGCCGAGGCGGTGCGTTGGATGAGCGTGGTGGTCATGTGATCGGTCCTTTGTGTGGGAAACAGGGGAAAAGAGAACGGTCTGAAAACCAGGTGCTCACCAATACTGAACAGACGCTTGGTTGTCAAACAGGTTCAGCGGGACAGTTGAAATATCGAGAGGTGTTTCTGGTATTCTTGTCCGCTATGCTCTGGATTGCAGCATCGGGTTCAGTTGCCGTTCCATCTCCGATGGTGGTTGTGGGCCGGTGAGCAGGGTACCATGTGGTGGTAGGAGAAATATATTGACGGATGAGTTTTCCGTTACGATAATGTTCGTGTTTGATAAAGAGCTTCTATTTGCAGTGTGACCGACTCTTTTTTGTCCTCCGAATCTCTTCCATTCACCTGTCGTCCTATCTGATTGTCCATGACTGCCACTTGCATCGCCGCAACTCTTGCGCTGAAAGCGCGTTTTGTTGCCACCAGAACCGCGTATCTGCTTTTTAACCGTTATACCGCCTTTCTTCTCGGTGTATACGCATACTCCCTGATCATCCTTGCCATGGGTGGCCTGGGCGGCATGTTTGGCGCCATTGAGGTCCAGACGATGTGGTTGTTACAGTTGGACGAACTCAGGGGAGTCTATCTGAAAAGAGAGTACCTGGAGCTGATCCTGCTGTTCTATTTTTACTGTTACTTCAACATGATCCTGCGCCCCTCCCGCTGGCAGGCCTTGCTGGCGGCAGTGCCGCTGTTCTTGGCCTATCTCGGCCAGGATATATATTTCCTGATGTACAGCAGTGTCTTTCGGTTCGCCGAACTGTCCGAAGTCCCAGAGTTGTTCAGGGTGCTGTCATTGCCTTATATCGTCATGCTGCTGGTGTTTGCCGTACTTCCGCTGGGCTTTTTTCTCTGGTCCATCAATTATCGCCGGTTCGCGGTCCTCGTTGCCGGGGCCTTGCCGCCCACCCTGCTGATTTGTGCCGCCGTCTATTATCCCGAACAGTACACCAGCACCTACCGGAAAGTGGGCGAGGAAATAGTCTACTGGTCCGATGCGGACAGCGCTGAAAACAACGGCCGCTTCATGATGCTGCTCTTCCGGGAGGCCGAACGGCATCTCATGCAAATCAAGACCGAGACTTTCAGGGATCGCGCCCAGTACGATGAGCAGGCCCAACAGCTGGCCGGCTGGATTAAAACCAACGGCAATAAGCGCAATGTCCACTTGGTGGTGATGGAGAGCTTTCTCGACCCTACGCTGTTCAAGGGCGCCACCTACACCAAAGACCCGTTTCACCCCAATTTCAGGAAGCTTTTCGGCAGCAAGATGGGTTTTTCGCTTTCCCCCGTGGTTGGCGGCAAAACCGCCCAGGCGGAATTTGAGATCTTGTGCGGCGCCCCCGCCTTCGAGGAGATGTCGGGGGTGGAATTTAACAGTTTCACCGGATCGGCCGCCAACTGTCTGCCGGGAACGCTGCAATTGGCCGGCTATCAGACCATGGCCTCCAACGCCTATAACCCGAGTTTCTTCAACGCCCTCAACGCCTACCGGGGAGTAGGGTTCGCTAAGATGTTTTTCCCCCGCGAGTATGTCAACGGGAGCGATACCTACCTGGCCAAGGGGGACACTTCGGGCGAAAAGGAATATATGTTTGACGGCACCATCTTTTCCCAAAATATTGAATTTATCACCCCTTTGCTCAAGGAGAACGACGGGCCGCCGCTGTTTAATTACGTCCTGACCATTTATGGGCATTTTCCTCATCTCCTCAACGAGAAAAAACGGCCGCAATTGTTGAAGATGATCTCCGATTTCAAGGATCCGCAACTTGAGCGGGCCGCCAACCAAATGTTTTATCGTTCCGAGGCGGTGGCTGACTATGTCAATCGCCTGCTCGCGCTCGATGCCAAGAGTTTGATCATTCTGGTGAGCGATCATCTCCCGCCCGGTCAGCACGGTCGCAGGAGTTATCAGAAGCTCCGGTATCTCAATAACACAGGTGATAGTCTGCACATGAACCGGATTATGATTATTGAGGAGGGTAAGGTGAAGAAGTTTGCCACTATTCATCATTACGACATCCCGGCCATGGTGCTCAATTCCATCACCAAGGGGGCTTATTGCAAAGAGCAAAGTTGTGGTTTTGCCGAGAATAAGCTGCTTGATGACCGCATGAAACGACATGACGACTACATGCGGGTCATGGCGCACGCCTCAGAGTGACTGGAGAAGGACGCATGGATGCCATGAAAAAGAAACGGGTGTCGTCGGGGATCCCGCAACTCGATAGTCTGCTCGGCGGTCTCTACATCGGTGACAATGTCCTCTGGTATGAGGATGCGGGCAGCTTTTCCGCCGCCTTTTGTGTCCATTTCATTCGCGAATCGCTGGCGCTCAAGAAGCCGACGATCTACGTCAGTTTTGATCGTTCCCCGAAAAACGTCGTTTCTTTTCTCGGGCCGCTGGCCGAAAGCCAGAACTTCACCATTCTCGACTGTTTCACCAACGGCAAAGGGAACCGCTCCGAGGTTTTCAATAGGTTCTACGAGAAGGACGGCGCCCAATGGCCGTATCAGGTGATCAGGGTCAACGATCCTGCCAATCCTGCTCAGGTGGGAGAAGCCATTTATGGCCTGCACGGCAATCTCTCCGGCGATATCCGGTTCATCATGGACAGCCTCACCGGCATGCAGGATCTCTGGGGTGGCGAGGAGCAGGTGACCAAGTTTTACGCCCGGACCTGTCCCCGGCTCTACGAACTCGACACCATTGCCTACTGGATTGTCGAGAAAAGCGCCCATTCCAGCCGATTGAAGGCCAATATCAATAAGATCGCCCAGGTGGCCATCGACCTGTCGGTGAGAAACAGTAAACCGGCGCTGAAAATCCTCAAGGCGGAGAAACGCAACTCGCAATTTCTCAACGATCCGCAATCCTTCAGCTGCGAAGAGGCGGAGATCGCGTTCGATTTGCCGAAGACCCTGCCGGGACGATTCGATCTTGGCGGTACAATCAAGGCGATGCGCAAAAAACAGGGGCTGAGTCAAAAAGAGCTGGCCGAGAAGACCGGCGTGACCCCCAGTAGTATCTCCCAGATTGAAAAAAACCTCATCTATCCATCCATTCCGGCCCTCTTTCGTTTGGCCGAGAGCTTGTCGGTGGAGGTGGCCTCTTTTTTTGAAGATCTGACATCGGACCGGCCGGGATGCGTCTATCAAAGCAGCGAGGGGGTGAGCGTCAGTCTGGAGAAGGCGCCCAAGGGGGCGATTGCAGGAGTCCGGCTACTTCCGCCGGACATGAAGGACACCAGCGTCGACCCCTATCTGCTCAAGATCGAACCGGGCAGTAAGCTGGCGAGTCATTTTTTCAGCCACAAGGGTGAAGAGATGGGATATGTCCTGAGCGGAACACTCGCCCTGTGGGTGGATGGGCAGAGGCAAGAGGCGGGAACCGGTGATTTTGTCTATCTTGCCAAGCAGATTCCGGAGCAGTGGGAGAATGTCGGCGAAAAGGTTGCCGAGCTGCTGTGGTTGAAAATCAAATAACCGCTTTGCATAGCCGGGCAGGTTGCCCCGACCCGGCTATGCAAAGGTGGTGCATCAAGCGGCCAAGATTTTTTTGGCGCTCTCATCCTTGGCATCGGTGATGTAGGTGATGCCGGTTTCTCTCGCTGTTTCCCGGTTGCCGGCAAACAGATCGTTGCGGGTAATCTTGTTGAGTTGGAACTTTCTTGCTCCGGCCATCAACTGTTGCAGGCCACAGGCCAGTTTGTCCGCCATGGTCCACATGGCGATCGCCCCGTACGGAATATTCTTCATTTCATCCTTGCCCACTTTCTTCTGCACATCGTAGTAGGAGGCAAAGATCTCTTCCGGCGTTCCGCCCATGGCGCTGATGCTGGCCGGCAGTTTATCCCAGTTGCCGTTGACCTTTTCCTTTCTTTCCGGATGCAGTGCGCCCTCAATGTTGGCACCCAGAAATCCTGGAATCATGATGCCGCGTCCCATACAGATCAGTTTGGTGAAAGGGGCGCCGAGTGCGATCCCTTTGAAAATGCTGTCTTCGAGCGCGAAGCCACCGGCAAAGGAGAGGTCGACCACCCGTTTACCCTGACCGGCCAGGATGCTGGCGTATTCATAGGCTTTGGAATGGAGATTGATCGAAGGCACTCCCCAGCTCTGCATCATGTTCCAGGGGCTCATGCCGGTACCGCCGCCTGAACCGTCGATGGTGAGGAGATCCAGCTTGGCGTCGGTGGCAAATTTGATGGCCATGGCCAGTTCTTCCATACCGTAGGAACCGGTTTTTAGCGAGATGCGTTTGAAACCGATTTTGCGCAGGTAATCAACCGACTTCATGAAATCCTCGCGGACCAATTCAACGGAATCGAGATTGGTGCCGCCCAGCCGGCTGTGACGGGCAAAGGATTTGATCGCGCCCTTTTCGTAGGCCATCTGCACTTCAGGCGAAGTCGGATCAGGGTCAACGATATAGCCGCGATTTTTAAGGAATTGGGCATACTTGATGCTGGATACCTGGATCTCGCCGCCGATGTCCTTGGCGCCCTGGCCCCATTTCAATTCAACGATACAACGGTCGCCGTATTTGCCGACCACATATTCAGCCACACCGTTTCGGGTATCTTCGACGTTCAGCTGGACGATGATCGCACCAAAATCTTCTTGGTAGCGCAGGTAGGTGTCAATGCGGCGGTCCAGTTCAGGAGCCTTGGTGATTTTACCGTTATTGATCTCAGAAGCCTTGTCGACGCCGACCACGTTCTCGCCGACCACGATCGGAATACCGACCAGTGCGCCACCAATAGCAAAGGAATCCCAGTACTTGGCAGCGA
>JBBQCO010000140.1:0-7453 GCA_038318785.1 Desulfobulbales bacterium
GCTTGTGATCGATTTGCGGGCTACCCGACTAAATCATGGTTTTTCTCTGTTCAATCTCTACCGTCTGATTGAGAATTTTCGGCAGGCCACTGTTTGTCGTGATGTTCAGATTCTCATTCTTTCCCGGGGCGAGGAAAAAAAACGGCGGTACCTGGAACGGGCCGCCGGGCAGGCAGGGATTGATCTGCAAAATTTCAGCAGCCGTGCTGATATGCGCAAGTGCCTGGTCGGTCAATCTTCTTTCGAGGAAAAATGCTGAGACACGAGCGCCAGCCTTTTTGGTAATCATCGGGCAGGTAAACTCCGTTCTGCCTTGGCCTCTCAACGCCCCTCCTTAGTTTCTGAAATCCTCCTTGCGGCAGTTTTTTACTCGCTGTTCTCTGCGCATCCACCGGTTGAATTCTCCTCTCCCTCTTTTGCGACCCAACCTCTCAGTCGAAATTTGCGCTGAAAATTTTGAGTACTGCTTGTGTCTGGGTGGGCAATATATTATCCTCACCAAACTGTTGTGTTTTGCATTGAAGGCGACAGCGTTGGTGTTGCCGGAAGATCCGGGGGTGCTTGAGGGTAGGGGATGCCGGAAAAGTCTCAGTGAGGCCTTGAGTTTATCGCAGGGTCACTGCAGATATATTCTTACGATAAATAGAAACCGGTTTGCATGAAACCGGCGAGAACAGGGTGGAAAGATGTTCAACCAGGACCTTGAAGTGACGCTGCAAAAGGCATCAGCCGATCAACTGAAACCAAAACCGGACCAGAGCAAATTGGGATTCGGTCAGTTTTTTACCGATCACATGTTCACCATGCGCTGGAACCGTCAGGAGGGTTGGCACGATGCCACCATCGAGCCCTACCAGACCTTCGAAATGGATCCCGCCGCCATGGTTTTCCACTACGGTCAGGCTATTTTCGAGGGCATGAAGGCCTATCGCGGCAAGAACGATCAAATTTTTCTCTTTCGGCCCCAGGATAATTTTATCCGCATGAACCAGTCCGCCGAGCGGATGTGTATGCCCCGTTTTCCCCATGAGCGTGTTCTCCAGGCTCTGCGTGCCATGGTCTACCTCGATCAAGAATGGGTGCCCAAGGCACCGGGGGCAACACTCTACATCCGACCTACCATGATCGCCACCGAACCGGCATTGGGCCTGCGTCCGGCGGAGGAATACCTGTTTTTCATTATCTGCTGTCCGGTCGGAGCCTACTACGCCGAGGGCTTCAGTCCCACCAGGATCTATGTTGAGGACAAGTATGTACGGGCAGTGCCGGGCGGCGTCGGCGACGCCAAAACCGCCGGCAACTATGCGGCCAGCGTTAAGGCCCAGGTCGAGGCCCACAAGAAGGGCTACACCCAAGTTTTGTGGCTGGACGCGGTCGAGCGGCGATACGTTGAGGAGGTCGGCACCTCCAATATTTTCTTCCTGATTAATAACGAGTTGATTACTCCACCGCTGGAAGGTTCGATTTTGCCCGGTATTACCAGGGATTCCGTGCTGCAACTGGGGCGAGACTGGGGCTATCAGGTGAGTGAACGCCGCATCACCATCGACGAGGTGGTGGCCGCCGGCAAAGACGGATCGCTGACAGAGAGTTTTGGCACCGGTACGGCTGCGGTCATCTCTCCGGTTGGTGAATTGTGTTACCGCGAGCAGCACCTCAAAATCAATGGCGGCGCAACCGGCGATTTAGCCAAAAGGCTGTTTGAAGAGTTGCAGGCCATTCAGTTCGGTTACCTGGAAGATGTTCACAAATGGCGTGTCCGGGTGGGGTGAACGAAAACAAATAATTCAGCATACCTCCGTTTAACATTGTTATATCAACTGGTTGGACGATTATTTTTTTCGTTCGGCCTGCCCTTGATTTTTCAAGAAGCGAGCCTATTGTTTTGCGCAGTTTGAAGACAGAAGCTTCGTTTTCGTCCAATAAATGCGGTTTGTGCCGACCGTCGGACTAGCAAACTACCCCCCATCGGCTCAAACGTTTTTAGTTTACTACCTATAAAAAAAAATCAGACAGGAGGAATGTCCATGAAAATTCGGCCATTGAATGACCGTATTTTAGTCAAGAGACTGGAAGGAGAGGCAAAAACCGCTGGCGGCATCATTATCCCCGACTCGGCCAAAGAAAAACCGGCTGAGGGCGAGATCGTCGCTGTTGGTCCCGGCAAGCTGAATGACAATGCCGAGCGCGTCGCTATGGATGTTGCGGTCGGTGATCGCGTGCTGTTTTCCAAATACGGCGGCACCGAGGTGAAACTGGACGGCGAAGATTTTCTTATTATGCGCGAGGATGATATCCTTGGTGTTATTCAGGCGTAAAAAAATAGATATCAATCCATTCGTTTATTAGGAGATAGAAATAATGGCTTCAAAAGAATTGAAATATGGTGATAAAGCCCGTGAGAAAATGCTGGCTGGCGTCAACACCTTGGCTAATGCTGTCAAAGTGACCCTTGGACCCAAGGGCCGCAATGTTCTGATCGAGAAATCCTTTGGCGCACCCGTCATCACCAAGGACGGCGTCACCGTTGCCAAAGAGATCGAGTTGAAGGACAAGTTTGAGAACATGGGCGCCCAGATGGTCAAGGAAGTTGCTTCCAAGACCTCTGATGTTGCCGGCGACGGCACCACCACCGCCACCGTGCTTGCCCAAGCCATCTACACTGAGGGTGCCAAGCTGGTTGCCGCCGGTAACAATCCGATGGAAATCAAACGCGGCATTGACGCTTCCGTGGCCGCCGTTGTTGCCGAACTCGGCAAAATTGCCAGCCCTACCAAGGAGCAGAAGGAAATCGCTCAGGTCGGCACCATCTCCGCCAACAATGACGAGACCATCGGCAATATCATTGCCGAGGCCATGGACAAGGTTGGTAAAGAGGGTGTTATCACCGTGGAAGAAGCAAAATCCATGGAGACCTCGCTGGATGTGGTTGAAGGTATGCAGTTTGACCGCGGTTACCTTTCTCCCTATTTTGTCACCGATCCTGAGCGGATGGAAGTCAGCATGGACGAACCGCTGATCCTGATCAACGAGAAGAAGATCTCCAGCATGAAAGACCTGCTGCCGATCCTCGAGTCCGTTGCCAAAATGGGCAAGCCGCTGTTTATCATCGCCGAAGATGTCGACGGTGAGGCTTTGGCAACCTTGGTTGTCAACAAGCTGCGCGGTACACTCAATGTCGCCGCCGTTAAGGCGCCTGGTTTTGGTGATCGTCGCAAGGCAATGCTCGAAGATATCGCCACTCTCACCGGTGGTCAAGTCATCACCGAAGACTTGGGTATCAAGTTGGAGAATATCACCATTAATGATCTTGGAACTGCCAAGCGCATCGTGATTGACAAGGACAACACTACCATCATCGATGGCGCCGGCGACAAAGAGAAGCTGGCCGCCCGCGTTAAGCAGATTCGCGCTCAGGTTGAGGATACCACCTCTGATTATGATCGCGAGAAGCTGCAGGAACGGCTGGCGAAGCTGATCGGCGGTGTTGCCGTCATCAATGTTGGCGCAGCCACCGAAGTTGAAATGAAGGAGAAGAAGGCTCGTGTTGAGGATGCACTCAATGCCACTCGCGCAGCAGTTGAAGAGGGTGTTGTTCCCGGCGGCGGTGTTGCCTACCTGCGTTGCCTCAAGGTGCTGGATACCCTCAAGCTCGAAGGTGAGCAGGCTCTTGGGATCAACATCATCCGTCGCGCTCTTGAAGAGCCGGTACGCCAGATTGCAGCCAATGCGGGTCGCGAGGGTTCGGTCATCGTCGAGCACGTCAAGAATTTGGAAGGCCCCATGGGCTTCAACGCTGCCACCGAGAAATACGAAAACCTGATCGAAGCGGGTGTTATCGATCCAGCCAAAGTCACCCGGTACGCACTACAGAACGCAGCTTCTGTTTCCGGTCTGTTGCTCACCACTGAATGCATGATCGCTGAGATGCCTGATGAAGATAAGGGCGGCGGCGGTATGCCTCCAGGCGGTATGGGCGGCATGGGCGGCATGGGCGGCATGATGTAAATCAACCTGCTGTTCAGCGCTGATTTTTTTACTGAACCGTAGAGCCCTTTCCCGCTGATTTATCACGGAAAAGGGCTCTTTTATTATGTATGAGAAACGAGCGGCATGGGTGGCAGGCATAAGAATTGTTGTTGACAAACAACGATAAATTTTGAATAGTAGTCCGGTTCAAGCCTACCGGCTTTTTCAGATACGGCGATGTAGCTCAGTTGGTCAGAGCGCACGGCTCATATCCGTGGTGTCCGGGGTTCAAGTCCCTGCATCGCCACCATTTTCTGTGTAATAATAAGAGATTACACAATATATTGCCCGGATCATTCCACTCTGGCTCATAAAAGAGTCCACAGGAGCGGTACATGATCCGGGCATTTTCTTTTCTACGGCGTGACCCACAAAGCGGGTTACTTTCTTTTCGTCTCAGGGTTCCGGGACATCTTCAAAGTATTGTCGGCAAGACCGAAATCAAGCGTTCCCTGCGGACGGTAGACAAGCGCCTGGCAATGCCAGTTGCATTCTGCCTATATTGTGAGTTGCAAAATTATTTCAAGCGACTGATATGGCTGTCAGTGTCAATAAGAGAATAGAATCCCTTCCCTCTGTTCACGGGGCTATGTTGTCGAGTATGTATCCCAGGGCAAAAACAGAGACGGGATCCTGTGGCGACGTTTGATCACTCTGATATACGCGGGTTGGTTACCGCATGACTTGGCTTCGTCGCGGAGCTGCCTCTCTCTAAAACCTGAAGTTCGGCAAATGCCTTATTCGATAGTCGCTACGAGGGTTCTCCTGAACGTGATCGCGTCTCTGTCTCTGACCTGGGAAGTTTGTGGTTTTACCTTTACAGCTTCTCTTGTATCTGCAATTTGATCTTTGAAGAAATCTATGCTTCTTGCACCGGTAAAAGTGTGCGGGCGATGGCCCACATGAAGGCGGCAAGTTCTCGAGCTGTTGCCGTAATCACTGTGTTTCGGTTTTTGCCTCTGGCCATGAGCCTTCTGAATCGGCCACAGAGTCGAACCTGCGCTTTCCAGGCAATATTTCTTACTTCTTGGGGTAATCCTGCCAAACGATTCAGCAGGATTCGGCTTTCCCGTGCGGGATGACAGTACGTATGAGCCGCTTCAGTGAGCGCCCTCCGAACATGGCCGTTGCCGGTTTTTGTGATGCTTCCGCGCTTAACCGTGCTACCACTGGAGTGCTCGCTGGGGACAAGACCCAGGTAAGCCATGAATTGCTTTGCCGATTCGAAGCGGGTCAAGTCGCCAAGTTCGGCAACGGTCGTTGCCGCAACTATCAGGGAGACGCCGCGTAGAGCCTGGAGGGCATTTACCAGCGGCGCCAATTGCCACAGTGCCACTAACTCCAGAATCAACCCGGTGAGACGTTGCACCCGCTCGAGTTGCTCGTGGACTGCATGGACATATTCCTGAAGGATGATCTGTTGTGCCCGATGCGGCATTTTGATGTCTGCGATCCAGCCCCAATGGGCCTTGCTCCAATACGACAGTCCACTATAGCGGTAACCGTGACGGAGAAGGAAAGCTTGCAGCACTTGGCGTGCTACGCGATGAGCCTTGACCGCGTCTTCACGGCCACGGGTCAGGTCACGCATCGCTTCATCCTCTGCGGTTGGCACATAAATAGCCGTCAGTTCTCCCGAACGATGCAGCCGGGCCAGATTCAATGCGTCACGACGATCATTCTTGATGCGATCACCACTTTTACGGGGAATCTTTGATGGGGCAACCACGGTGCAGTCGAGACCCTGTTTTGTCAAAGAGCGGTAGATATCATAACCACAGGGGCCTGCTTCATAGGAAAACCGCAGGGTTGCTCCGGTGCTTTGCAACTTACGGACAACCTTGCGCAGTGAATCAAGATCGCCGCCGATACTGCCATAGAACCGTACATCTCCATCCCGACCTGCATCAGCAAGTGCTATATCAATAGAGTTTTTGTGTACATCGAGTCCAACAAATATGGTATTTTTCTTCATGGCCTGCCTCCTTGGTTGTGGCTCTGTGTAGTGAACAACTATCGCTCACAGCATAATCCACGTTGGCAAGGGGCAGGTCTCTTTTTTTCTGCTGACGACAGCCATTATGTCTAAAGACGGCTAAAGACGGCTCCTCGTCATTTGGTGTGGATTTGATGTATAAAGGGATCAAATCCACACCAAATGACGAGGAAACCATGAACAGCAAAGATATCATCACGTTAGGCCTTGGGCTGCAGGCTCCATGGGAAATCATGGGGCAACTGCTCGACACGGATAAGAGTCCCCATGAGCTTCGTCTCACCATTCAGGCCCAGCGGGAAACACGCTATCCTTGCCCGATTTGCGGAGCGCTCTGCCATGCTCATGATTTCAAAGAAATGACCTGGCGGCATCTGAATTTCTTCCAGCACCATTGCTTCATCACGGCAGCCGTGCCACGGGTCCGTTGCCTGGAGCACGGAGTGAAGCAAATCGAGGTTCCATGGGCTCGAAAAGGAAGTAAGTTCACACTGCTGTTTGAGCAGGCGGCCATGATTCTGGTGCGGGAATTTCCCGTCCTAACCACGGCCACGATCCTTGAGATGACCGACAAACGTCTGTGGCGGATCGTGGAGCATTACGTCAAGACCGCCATGAACGCCATTGACCTCAGCAAGCTCAAAGCCTTTAGTCTCGATGAAACCAAATCGCGCAAGGGACACCGCTATGTCACCGTGTTCATTGACCTTGACCAGACCAAAAAACCGGTGGTTTTTGCTGTTCCCGGCAAGGGCAAACAGACCCTAAAATCCTTCAAAGAGCATCTGATTGCCCACAAAGGCAAGGCCGAGCAGGTGGTCGAGGTTGTCTCCGACATGTCCGGGGCCTTCATCTCGGGGGTGAAGACCCATTTTGCCAACAGCTCGCACACCGTGGACAGGTTCCATGTGGTGCAACTGTTTACCAAAGCCCTGGATGAGGTCCGCCGTGCGGAAGCCAAAGAGACAAAGCTGCCCAAGGCCACCCGTTGGGCCACGCTGAAAAACGCCGATGGTCCTATTGACGGAGAAGCAAATCGACGCGTTGGCAGAACTGATGAGTATGGATCTGCAGACCTCCAAGGCATGGCGAATCAAGGAAATGCTCCACTGGGTTCGCCAAGCGACTACCATTAGAGGCGCCAAATGGCGGTTGACCACTTTTCTTAATGTCGCCCGATCACTGACCGCCGACATTGATCTGCTCAAACCGGTCCTCAAAGCCCTGCGAACAGTCGAGAAACACCGCGGGGCCATTTGTGCCCGCTGGGTCTCGGTGTCAAACAGCTTTCTGATTACCACTGAAACTCAGCCGATTTTTTTCGTGGTAGGACGCTATTTGTCCCACCAGTTATGTCATAGTACTCCAAACGTCATCTACAAAAGGAGTACACCATGGCTAAAAACAAAATTCAGTTCCAGAAAGGGT
>JBBQCO010000141.1:0-7289 GCA_038318785.1 Desulfobulbales bacterium
ATGTCGCCGAACATGTTGCCGCAGAGCATGACGTCGAACTGATGTGGGTCTTTGACCAGCTGCATGGTGGCGTTGTCGATATAGATATGGCTCAGCTCGACATCGGGGTATTCCTTGGCGATATCCTTGACCACCTCGCGCCAGAAGACCATGCAGGTCAGCACATTGGCCTTATCCACCGAGGTGACCTTGCGGCTTCGCAGACGGGCAGCCTCAAAGGCAATGCGGGCAATGCGCTCAATCTCGGAGCGTTTGTAGATTTTGGTGTCCCAAGCCCGTTCGTCGGGTCCGCTACCGTCGCGCCCCTTGGGCTGACCGAAATAGATACCCGAGGTCAGCTCGCGCACCACCAGGACATCAAAGCCCTCGCCGACAATGTCCGGACGCAGCGGACAGGCCCCGACCAGAGCTTTGAAGACCTTGGCCGGACGCAGGTTGCAGAACAGGTCGAAATGTTTGCGCAGGGGCAGAAGCGCAGCCCGTTCCGGCTGCTGGGCCGGCGGCAGGTTTTCCCATTTGGGGCCGCCCACCGAGCCAAAGAGGATGGCCTCGCTGGCTTCACAGACTTTCAGGGTCGATGCGGGCAGGGCCTCGCCATGGTTATCGATGGCAATGCCGCCGACATCGGCGCTGGTGTATGCAAGGGTGAAACCGAATTTTTGCTGAACGGCGTCCAGCACTTTAATGGCCTCGGCCATGACTTCCGGGCCGATGCCGTCACCGGCTAAAATCGCAATCTTGTGTGCCATAAGTATCCTCGTTATGAAACGGAAAAATTCCGTGATGATCTGCGCGTGGGAAAAACTTTGTTACTACCAGATCAACCGCAATTATTCCAGAAAGAAGTATGCAGTCGCATCACGTCACGCATGCCACCGCCAACAGCCGGGGGGCGCCGGAAAACGGCAGAGTACTTTTTTTTATTTCGTCAATCCGCCAAGGACCGGAGGGGATCTGCTCGATCCCGGCCAGGGCCTCGTCTCGAGCCAACATGAGAATGACTCGCGTTGCCGGGGTTGCAAGGGGCCGCACCAGGGGCAGGAAAAGGCTCGGTTCGGCCACAGCCCGGCTGGTGATATGGGAAAAGCGGCCCTGCCAGGCGGCAACATGCGGTTCGATCCGGTCGGCGACCACCGAAGTGTTGGTCAGCCCCAGGATGCGGATCACATGGCGAAGAAAGGAGACCCGTTTCTGGCGCGGCTCCACCAGGGTGAAACGGGCCTCGGGCAGGACGCAGGCCAAGGCCAGACCGGGAAAACCGGCACCGGTGCCGACATCCAGCAGATGCACCTCCTCCCTGCCCTGCAGAAGAGGCAGCAGGGTCAATGAATCAAGAAAATGGTTCTCGATCACCTGCGCCTCCGGGGTATCGCGGGCGATCAGATTGATCCGGCGGCTCCACTTCATCAATTCGGCCAGGTAGACAAGCAACCGCTCGACCGCCTCGCCACCGAGGTTTAGGCCCAGTTGCTGAGCCCCCTGTTGCAGGAGGCTGCGGTTATCGTGTTCCAAGCCGGACCGCCACCGAATTGCCGTGGGCCGTCAACCCTTCGAGCGCGGCCAGACGGCGGATATGCTCGCCATCAGCCTCCAAGGCCTGGCGAGAATAGGAGATGATCGAACTTTTTTTGAGGAAGGTTTCGACCCCCAGGGCCGAGGAGATACGGGCTGTGCCCATGGTCGGCAGGACATGGTTGGGACCGGCAACATAATCACCCGCCGCCTCCGGGGTCCAGGAACCGAGAAAGATCGCCCCGGCATGGCGGATGCGGGGTAGCCACTGCCAGGGTTCGGCGACTTGCAATTCCAGGTGTTCGATGGCAATCTCGTTGGCCAGATCAATGGCCTGCTCCAGGTTGTCGGCCAAGAGAATCAGGCCGCGTTCCGCCAGGGAGGTGCGGGCGATCTCGGCCCTGGGCAACTGCGGCAACTGCAGCTCCAGCTCCTTGAGCACCTCATTCGCCAACTGCTCGCTGGTGGTGATCACCATGGCCAGAGCCTGCGGATCGTGCTCGGCCTGGGCCAGCATGTCAGCGGCCACAAAAGCGGCCTGGGCGGTTTCATCGGCCACGATCAGCACCTCGCTGGGACCGGCGATCATGTCGATGCGCACCCGGCCCAACACTTGGCGCTTGGCCTCGGCCACGTACTGGTTGCCCGGTCCGACGATGACGTCCACCCGAGGGATGGTTGCCGTCCCGTAGGCCAGTGCTCCAACCGCCCAGGCTGACCCGACCTTGTAGACCTCATCAATGCCGATGTCACGGGCCGCCACCAGCAGGGCAGGACTGACCCGCCCCTCACGGCTGGGCGGCGTCACCATGACCCGCCGGGCCACCCCGGCGATCTGGGCCGGGATACCGTTCATCAGCACCGAGGAGACCAGGGGGGTCGAACCCTCCTTGCCGCCCGGCACATAAAGACCGGCACTGTCCACCGGTCGCACCAATCGACCGGTGATGGCACCGTCGTCCCGGGTCAGCATCCAGGAATCTTCCATCTCGCGCTCATGGAAGGTTCGGATGCGGTCGGCGGCAAACCGCAGGGTCTCGCGGAAGGCGTCGTCCACCTCGCACTCGGCCTGGTCAAATTCGGCGGTGCTGACCCTCAGGGACTCGACCGTCAAAATCGGACAATCGAACTGCCGGCAATACGCAAGCAGCGCCGGATCGCCCTCCTGGCGGATTCTGGAAAGCATGCCGGTCACAGCCTGCCGGCAATCGCTATCGGTGTCCTCGGAAAAACGGTTGCGGATCTTTGCGGCTACCAGACGACCGGGGTCGGAGGCCAGACGAATGATCTCAATCATGATGGTTCACCATATCGCAGCCTCCAAGGCTTGCTCTAGGGGTTGATAACAGTGGAAAAACGGGTGAGGAGTATTATTCCTCACCTCTTGGCTTGTCAACTCTCAAATCAAAGGGACGGACAAGGGCGAACCCCCTCTGTCGGGGCTCGGCGCACATCAGCGCCGAAACGGCAACCCCAAATTGAGACCGAGGTTGAACGCCCTGGTGTTTAACTCGATATACTCCGTGGGCACCCGCTCCTTGATCGCCTTGAGCACCGACTCGGGCCTCACCAGCTCGACGATGCCGATCAGGGCGCCGAGGACACAGATGTTGAAGACGATGGGCTTGCCGATCTCCGCCATAACGGTGGCATACATCGGCAGCTCGATCTGCCGGGCATCGACAGTGCGGGTCGTTTGCACGGAGCGGGTATCCGACAGCAGAATGCCACCCGGGATGACTTCCGGGGCAAAGCTGTTATACGCTTCCTGGGTCAGGCAGACCACGATATTGGGTTGGGTCACCACCGGGAAATAGATCTCGTCATCGGCGAGAATAATATCGCTGCGGGTAGCGCCGCCCCTGGCTGCGGCCCCGTAACTCTGGGACTGGACCGCATTAATCCCCTCGTGGATCACCGCCGCCTCGCCCAGAAGAATCGCCGCGGTAATCACCCCTTGGCCACCTGAACCTGAAAAAACCAGCCGGGTCCGTTTCATTGCCCCGCCTCCTGCATCGCCTGTGCGATGATCTCGTCGTATGCCTGACAATATTCCGGTTTTTCAACGTCGACGAAAATACCCAACGGAATCAGGGACGGATTCTCCTCCAGGGCCTTGGAACCGAGTTTGGCTGTGCTGTGTTTATACTGCTCGATCATCTGCGCTGCCTCGCCCTCCTTGTTTTTTCGTCCGTAATAGGTAGGACACTGGGACAGAATCTCGACCACGGAAAACCCTTTGTGGACAATGGCCTTCTTGAGGATATCAATGCTTTCCCTGGCATGATAGGTCGTTGACCGGGCGACAAAGGTCGCGCCCGCCGCCCTGGCCAGCTCGACCACGTCGAAGGAGCTGTCGATGGTCCGGTAAGGGGCCGTGGTGGCCAGGATTCCCGGTCCGGAGAGCGGCGAGAACTGGCCGCCGGTCATGCCGTAAATTTTGTTGTTCATGACAATGGCGGTGATGTCGATGTTGCGGCGGGCGGCATGGATGAAATGGTTACCGCCGATGGCCAGAGCGTCGCCGTCGCCCATGGGCACGATTAGGGTCAACTCCGGCCGGCTCAATTTCACCCCGGTGGCAAAGGCCAGGGCCCGCCCGTGCAGGGTGTGCAGGGAATGGAAGTCAACGTACCCGGAAATGCGGGCGGAACAGCCGATGCCCGAAGTCATGACCAGATCGTTTTTGTTGAGCTTGAGGTCGTCCACCGCCCGCAGCAGGGCATTGAGGATTGTGCCATGGCCGCAGCCCGGACACCACAGGTGGGGAAAAAACCGCTGCCGAATGTAGTCGTGAACCGCCATGTCAGACGCCCCTCCCCTGGATGACCCGCAGGACCTGCTTGATATCATCAGGTGTGATCAGCTTGCCGTCGACCCGGTTGGCAAGGAAAACCTTTTCCGGTTCCTTCACCGCGGCCCGCACCTGCGCAAGCACCTGTCCCATATTCATTTCCACTACCAAGACCGCCTTGGCGCCGGCACATTTTTCCCGGATCACCCCACTGGGAAAAGGCCAGAGGGTCTGTAGCTCAATCACCCCGATCTTTTCCCCCTTGGACCGCCGCTCCTTGACCAGATGGATCGCTGAGCGGGCGGAAGCACCATAGGAGACGAGCACATACTCGGCCCCCTCCATGCAGTGCTCCTTGAAACGGGTGATCGCATGCACCCGGTTGTCGATCTTGTCGACCAGATGCCGGAGCAGGCCGCTGACGATGGTCGGATTGCTGGAAGGGAATCCCCACATGTCATGGTAGAGACCGGTGACATTGTAGCGATGCTCGCCGCCGAAATCCGACATGGGCAGACGGCCGTCCTCGCGGGGCAGATAGGGCCGGTAATCGACATCCTTGGCAACCGAGGTGTGCAGCCGTTGGACCAAATCCAGCTCGCCCGGTTCAGGGATGACCAATTTTTCCCGCATGTGGCCGATGGTCTCGTCAAAGAGCAGGATTACCGGCGTGCGATAGGTTTCGGCCAGATTGAAAGCGTCCACGGTCACCGCAAAAACATCCTGATGGTTGGAGGCGGTCAGGGCGATAATATTGTGATCGCCGTGGGTGCCCCACCGGGCCTGATTGATGTCCCCCTGGCCGACGTGGGTGGGATTGCCGGTGGAGGGGCCGCCGCGCTGGACATTGACAATAACACACGGGATTTCCGCCATGCAGGCGTAGCCGATGGCCTCCTGCTTGAGCGAAAACCCGGGGCCGCTGGTGGCGGTCATCACCTTTCGGCCAGTCAGCGAAGCGCCGATGATGGCGCACATGGAGGCAATTTCGTCTTCCATCTGAATGAATTTACCGCCCTTGATCGGCAGCCGCTCGGCCAACAGCTCCGCAATCTCCGTCGATGGCGTGATCGGGTATCCGGCATAGAACGAGAGGCCGGCGTACAACGCTCCCTCGACACAGGCCTCGTTGCCCTGCACAAATCGAATCTTATTGCTCATGCTCGTTCTCCTGGTCGATCAACACTGTGATGGCGAGATCCGGACACCGCAGTTCACAGAGCGTGCAGCAGATGCAGTCCTCGGGCCGGACAACCGTTGCCTTCCCCTGGGCGTCCGGCTCCAGCACCTGCTTGGGACACAGCGCCACGCAGATGCCACAGCCCTTGCACCATTCTTTATTAATCACCACCTCTTTGAGTTTCTTTCGTGCCATCCCATCCTCATAATTTTAAAGACCGTGCTGCGGACCGCTCGCTGGCCAGCAGGTGTTCTGTGTCCCTGAGAAAATCCATCCACTCCCTATAGATACGGTGCGCCTCCTCAATGGAAACCGGGGTAAACGTGACGGTATCCCCAGGTTTGACTTGAGCGATTCGCCAGAGATCCGCCGTGACCACCGTGGCGATACAGGTGTAACCACCCATGGTCTGTTCCTTGAGCAGGATGATCGGCTGGCCATCGGCGGGGATCTGGATATTTCCCGGCACGACCGGTTCCGAGACGATACTTGCCGGAGCCTCGGGGTCGCGCTCCACGGGCGGCCCGCTCAGCCGGCACCCCATGCGGTTGCTCTGGTTGGTAACGCTGAAGGTCGATGCAAAAAAGCGTTCCTGCGCCTGGCGGAAAAACTGGTCATGCGGTCCGGCAATGACCCGGAGGGCAAGGGTTTCCGGATAGAGCGGAATCCAGGGCAGGCTGCGTGGGCAGACAAGCGGCAAACCATCTCCCCGTGCCAGAATGTCGCCGCCAACCAGCGCACGTCCCATGAAACCGCCGATCTTGCCGCCGACATAGGTGGAGCGGCTGCCGAGCACTTCCGGGACATCGATGCCACCGGTGACGGCAAGATAGGAACGGCAGCCGTTTTCGGCAAAACCCAGCTCGAACCTATCCCCCGGCCGCACCCGGAGCGAGGCCCATTGCCGCGCCGGCTCGCCGTTGATGTGCAGGTTCATGCGGGCGCCGGTCACGGCAATATCGGCTTCTCCGAGGATCTCGACACAGGCACCGATCATCGCCATTTCGAGCGTCGCGCAGGTTGCCGCGTTCCCTACCAGCCAATTGGCAACCCGATGGGCATAGTCATCCAACGCCCCGGAAGCCGGAACCCCAAGGTGATAGGCATGAAACCGGCCCAAGTCCTGGACCATGGCACCCGCCCCCGGCGACAGGATGCGCAGGGCCTCCCTCATGGACCCGCACCCTGTTGCAGATGCTCGAATTCCTCCAACGAGACCGGCCTGAAACGGAGAGTATCGCCGGGCTGATAGGGAATCGGCGGCGACCGATCAGGGGCAAACAGACAGAGCGGCGTGCGGCCGATCAATTGCCAACCGCCCGGACTGGCCAAAGGGTAGACGCCGGTTTGACTGCCGGCAATACCCACCGAACCGGCGGCCACCTGCAGACGCGGGGTTGTGAGGCGCGGGGCGTGAATCCGGGGATCGAGCCCGCCGAGGTAGCAGAATCCGGGGGCAAAACCAATAGCATAGATACGATAGGAATCAGCACTGTGTATCCGGATCACCTCATCCGGGCTAATCCCGTTCTGCGCCGCCACAAAGGCGAGATCCGGCCCCAAGTCGCCGCCATAACATACCGGGATGTCAACGGTTGCCGCTTCCAGATCGGCCATATCATCCAGCCTCTGCTCAAGGTCCAGCAGGAGATCAGCCAGATCATCCCAACGGACGAGCAGGGGATTGTAGTGGAGAGCAAGGGTGTTATAGGACGGCACCACGGCCTCGATGGCCGGGTGATGGATCGTGCTGACCAGGGCCGCCATCCGGCGCACCTTTTCATTGACCGCCGGATCAACCCC
>JBBQCO010000142.1:0-7241 GCA_038318785.1 Desulfobulbales bacterium
TGTACTACAGGGATGCGGACAAGTTCGAGGTTGATGTTGTTATCGAAAACGCCGCTGGACAGTTGGTGGGAGTCGAGGTCAAAGCCGTAGCTACCGTCAAGGAAAGCGACTTGCGTGGCCTAAAGAAAATGGCCAGCCTCGCGGTGAGGCAGTTCAAGATGGGCGTGTTGCTCTACGACGGCACTGAGACGATGCCGTTGGCCGACGGAATCTGGGCAGCCCCGTTATCGACCTTGTGGGGAGTATGAGGCTGTGTCATTGTGATTTGTCAGCATGCAAGTTTAAGTCAGGGATCAAGTTGATCAATACCTTGAAATAATTCATAAATGCAAAGAGTTCGCTTACGTTCCCCTAAAGCAACATGGTTAATCGTTGCCTTGAAAAAATGGAGCTTTTACAATAAAAATGGCGTTATTATTAAAATAAATCAAATTGTTACACAAAACATTATCTAGGTTCAGGGTTAAGTGGGCGTACGCTCGTGGAGGTTCGACTCTTCTCTTCGCCTTTTCGCCCAACTCAAGCCATTTCAAACCAGTAATGTCCGGTTAAGATTTTGCAGTGAGTTAAATCGCTACTGGCTATTCCCCTCCCATTTTTTCCAAAATGCGAAGTTTATCTCTGCTCCCATCCCGCATGCTCCATCCCGCTTTATCCTGATTGCTCGACAAACAGGGCCGATTGAACAAACCCTATTTGCCGGGCGGAGATTTATCCGCTACAATACGAATATTGTTCCGCCTTTCCCCGTCGTTTGATCCCTATCCAGTGGAGGTTTCCATGGACCAGCACGCAGTCACCCCGGCAAATAACCACGCTTACTCCTCCATTTTTCAAGGAACCGGGGTTGAAGACTTCAAGAAGTGTATCCAGCACCATCTGATGAGTTTTCAGGGCCGTGACCCGGATCGGGCCGGCGATCAAGACGTCTACCGGGCAGTTTCCTATGCCCTGCGCGATGTATTGATGGAAAAATGGATCAAGACCCAAAAAACCTTTTATGCCGGCAAGATGAAACGGGTCTACTACCTCTCGTTGGAATTTCTGGTCGGCCGCTCGCTCGGTAACGCCCTCATCAACATGGGACTGATGGACGAGATCACCCAGGCCTTGGAGCAGTTGGGGTATGATTTGGAAACCTTGCGGGAGTGTGAAGAAGATGCTGCTTTGGGTAACGGCGGCCTCGGCCGGCTGGCCTCCTGTTTCATGGATTCCATCGCCACCATGAAAATCCCGGCCTACGGTTACGGCATCCGCTACGATTTCGGCCTGTTCAACCAGAAGATCGTCGACGGCTATCAGGTGGAGACCCCAGATAGCTGGTTGCGGCTCGGCTCGCCCTGGATGTACGAGCGCACCTCCTTCATGTACCCGGTGCAGTTTTACGGCCACGTCACCGCCACAACCGACAAGCATGGCCGTTACCGCGCCCGCTGGACCGACACCGAGATCGTCATGGCCATGGCCTGCGACATGCTGGTGCCGGGATTCAACAACGACCACGTCATCAACATGCGTCTGTGGTGCGCCAAGGCCTCGCGGGAACTGGACCTGCGTTCCTTCAATGCCGGCGACTACATCTTTGCCGTGGAGAGCAAGGTCAAATCCGAGACCATTTCCAAGGTGCTCTACCCCAGCGACGACATCAGCGAGGGCCAGGAGCTGCGCCTCAAGCAGCAGTATTTTTTCGTTTGCGCCACCTTCCAGGACATCCTCCGCCGCTATCGCAAGGAAAACGAGACCTTCGACGATTTCCCCAACCAAGTGGCGGTGCAACTCAACGACACCCATCCGTCCATCGCCATTCCCGAACTGATGCGTATTTTGCTCGATGTCGAGGGATTGAGCTGGGAACAGGCCTGGGACATCTGCGTCCGAACCTTTGCCTACACCAACCACACTTTGATGCCCGAGGCCCTGGAAACCTGGCCAGTGAACATGCTGGGCCGGGTGCTGCCGCGCCACTTGGAGATCATCTACGAGATCAACCGGCGTTTTCTGGAAGAGGTTGCCATCCGCTACCCCGGCAACCAGCGCAAACTCCAAGAGATGTCGCTGATCGATGAAGGGCCGGTCCGGCGGGTCCGCATGGCCAATCTCGCCATTGTCGGCAGCCATTCGGTCAACGGTGTCGCTGCCCTGCACAGTGAACTGCTGAAGAACTACCTGTTCCGCGATTTCGACGAGATGTATCCCGACAAGATTAATTCCAAGACCAACGGCATCACTCCCCGGCGCTGGTTATTGAAGTGCAACCAGGACCTGGCCCAGCTGATCGGCGAAAAAATCGGCTACGACTGGGTGGTCGATCTTGACAAACTCCGCGACCTGGAACCCTACATTGATAATCCGATCTTTCATCAACGCTGGCAGGCGGTCAAGCTGGTCAATAAAAAAAGGCTGGCCAAGATTATTGCCGCCGACTGTGACATCACCGTCGACCCGAACTCCCTGTTCGATATCCATGTGAAACGGATCCATGAATACAAACGGCAGTTGCTCAACGTGCTGCACGTTATCCACTTCTACCAACGCCTGCTCACCCGGCCCGACGAGGCGGTGACGCCGCGCACCATCATCTTTGCCGGCAAGGCCGCGCCCTCATACCACAAGGCCAAACTGATCATCAAGCTGATCAATGCGGTGGGTTCGGTGGTCAACAACGACCCTCGAATCGGGGATCGGCTCAAGGTGGCGTTCATCCCCAATTACTGCGTCTCGCTGGCGGAACGCATCATCCCGGCCGCCGATCTCTCCGAGCAGATCTCCACCGCCGGTACCGAGGCCTCGGGGACCGGCAACATGAAATTCGCCCTCAACGGTGCCCTGACCATCGGTACGCTGGATGGTGCCAATATCGAGATCCAGGAAGAGGTGGGCGCGGAAAATATTTTTATTTTCGGCATGACCGCCGAGGAGGCCGAGTACGAAAAGAAATGCAAGTCGCGCAAACCCTGGCAGGTTTATGAAAACAATCCGGAGGTACACGCGATTATCGACGCCATCGGCGGCGGCGCCTTCAGCAACGGCGATACCGAGCTGTTCCAGCCGCTGGTCAATGACCTGCTCAGCGAAAACGACCCGTATCTGCTGCTGCTCGATCTCCAATCCTACCTCCAGTGCCAGCAACTGGTGGGCGAAACCTATGCTGACCGGGCCACCTGGACCAAACGCTCGATCCTCAACGTAGCGCGGATGGGCAAATTCTCCAGTGATCGAACGATCAAGGAGTATGCGAAAGAAATTTGGGGAGTGAAGGTCTGGGACTGAGAAGACAGCGGTTAAGACGCCAGGAGAACGTCTGTAGAGGGGAAGGAGTAACGAAAAAAACCTGCCTCCCTACAGGCCAAACATTCCAACCATCTCCTTCATTTCCTGATAAAGCAGTCGCCGTAATGCTTGAGTTCGGCAATGGACTCGCGAATGTCCTCATGGGCCAGGTGGTGACACTCCTTGGTGAACTTGGGCAGATCCGGGGCCCAACGCAAGGCCAGTTCCTTGAGGGTACTGACGTCGATGTTGCGATAATGAAAATAATTTTCCAACTCCGGCATGAAGCGGGCGAGAAAACGACGATCATGCCAGACCGAATTGCCGCACATGGGTGAAATCCGGTGATCTACCCATAGCTTGAGAAAATCCAGGGTTTCCAACTCGGCCTGACGGCAGGAATGGGGGCTCTGGCGGACGCGATCGACCAGCCCCGACTCACTGTGATGCTTAGAGTTCCAGGGGTCCATGGCCTTGAGGACCTCTTCCGGGTGGTGAATGGCAATGACCGGCCCCTCGGCGAGGATTTCCAGATGGGAATCGGTAATCACCGTCGCCACTTCCAGAATCTTGTCGACGTGGGGATTCAACCCGGTCATCTCCAGATCGATCCACACCAGATTGCCGTCGTCTTTCATCGCATTCCGATCCTTTCAGCTCCGTCGAACCATATCGCGCATCCAGCCCTTTGTTGCAGTGGACCACAGCTCGGTGCTCAGTTCAATCTTTTTCCCGTTTTTTTGCTGCCGAATCCGCCTCTTGCCCCATGGGTTGAAAGGGGCGACCCGGATTATTTAATCCGGCCGGCACTGCCCAGAACCGTGCTGTTCTTGTGCATGACCATGGCGATCAGTTCATCGCGCGCCGGTCCGAGATATTTCCGGGGATCGAATTCGCCCGGCTTCTCGGCAAAAATCTTGCGGATAATGGCGGTCATCGCCAACCGGCCGTCACTGTCGATATTCACCTTACAGACTGCCGAGGCAGCGGCCCGGCGCAACTGCTCCTCGGGAATACCGGCGGTGTTGTCCATCTTGCCACCGTATTGGTTGATCATCTCGACGTGGGTTCGAGTGACGGAGGAAGCGCCGTGCAGGACGATGGGAAATCCGGGCACCCGCTTCTCTATTTCCTCCAGGATGTCGAAACGCAGAGGCGGCGGCTCCTCACCGGGTTGAAGCTTAAATTTGAAGGCACCATGCGAGGTGCCGATCGAAATAGCCAGACTATCAACCCCAGTCTGTTCAAGGAATCGCTCGACTTCCTCGGGCCGGGTATACGAGGAATGCTCGGCACTGACCTCGTCCTCGATCCCAGCCAGCACCCCGAGTTCAGCCTCCACCGTCACCTCATGAGCATGGGCGTACTCGACCACCTGTCGCGTGAGGGCAATATTGTCGGCAAAAGAGTGATGGGAGGCGTCGATCATCACCGATGAAAATCCGGAATCGATGCAGTCCTTAGCCAATTCGAAGCTGGAACCGTGATCGAGATGCAGGGCCATGGGGACGGCCAGCCCGGTCTCCTTGGCCAGCTCCACGGCGGCGGCGGCCATGTGCGGCAGAAAAGCATTGCCGATATAGCTGCGGGCACTGCCCGAGACCTGGAGAATCACCGGCGAGGCTGATTGGGCGCAGCCGACAACGATAGCCTGCAATTGCTCCATATTATTAAAGTTGTACGCAGGAACCGCAAATCGCTCCACCATGGCCTGCTGAAACATGGCCTTGGTGTTGACCAGCCCGAGTTCGGTAAAATGATATTTTTTCATCGCGCTCTTCTCCGGGAGGAAAGGAAACTGGGGAAACAGGGCAAACGGCACACAGCCGAAATCACCTTTTCAAGAAACCTAGTCAAAAGAATACACTAAAAAAGGGCAAGCGTTGATGGAAAATCGAGAGTTTTTTCCACATCCGCCGAAAAGAACCCGGAAACGCTTGTTCCCGGCGGACAATCCCCTACCCCTCTGGCCGCCGCCCTTTACACCGACCTCCGAAAAAATAGAGTGGTCAACCCTTGAGAAATATGGCAGAACCACAAGCGAATCAACGACAAAAGGGACCGGCCATCCTTTGCAACCTGGAGATGTATGACCACAGCCAAAAAAGGGCAGACCTATGATGTCATTATCGTCGGCGGCGGACCGGCCGGCCTCTTTGCCGCCTACCACCTGAGTGAGCATTCCTCGCTCCGAGTGCTGTTGATCGAAAAAGGCAAGGCCCCCTTGAAACGCACCTGCCCGATCGGCGAGCGGGGCTGCATCCATTGCCACCCCTGCAACATCCTCTGCGGCATTGGCGGCGCCGGGCTTTTTTCCGACGGTAAACTCAATTTCATCCACAAATTGGGCAAGACCGACCTGACCCAGTTCCTCGGCACGGCTGAGGCCTGTTCTCTGATCGACGAAACCGAGGCCATTTTCAACCGTTTCGGCATGGATGGCCAGGTGTATCCCACGGACATGGAGGCAGCCCGGGCCATCCGTAAAGAAGCGCGGAAAAACGGCATCGACCTCCTGCTAGTTAGACAAAAACACCTGGGCAGCGACAACCTTCCCGGGCATATTGCAGCCATGGCCCGCTCCATCGAGGAAAAAGGGGTGACCATTCACCACTCCGAATCGGTCAAGGACATCCTCGTCCAAAAGGGCCGGGTGACCGGTGTGATAACCGAGCGAGGCACCTATCGGGCCGCCCACGTCATCCTGGCGCCGGGGCGGGTCGGGGCCGAGTGGGTGGCCGGGATAGCCGACCGCAACTCCATCCGGGGCTCGCAGCGGGGTATTGAGGTTGGAGTGCGGGTCGAGGTTCACAATGAAATCCTCCAGGACCTCTGTTCGATTATTTACGACCCGACATTTTTTATCCGCACCTCCAAATACGACGACCAGACCCGCACCTTCTGCACCAATTTCGGCGGCTATGTCGCCCTGGAAAATTACCAGGATTTTGTCTGCGTCAACGGCCACGCCCTGATGGACCAAAAATCGGAAAATTCCAATTTCGCCTTTCTTTCCAAAGTGGTGCTGACCGACCCTGTGGAAGACAACCAGGCCTACGGCGAGTCCATCGGTAAACTGGCAAGCCTGATCGGTGGCGGCAAGCCGATCCTGCAACGCTACGGCGATCTTAAACGCGGCCGGCGATCCACCTGGAACCGCATCCGCAACAGCACCATCGAACCGACCCTGAAAAACGTGGTCTGCGGCGATATCGCCATGGCCCTGCCGGAACGCATCCTCACCAACCTGGTCGACGGCCTGGAGCAACTCAACCAGATCATCCCCGGCGTCGCCAACGACGAAACCCTACTCTATGCCCCGGAAATAAAATTCTTCGCCACCCAGGTGGAAACAGACCACAACCTGGAGACCACTGTCCAAGGGCTTTATGTGGCCGGCGACGGTCCTGGCGTGGCCGGCAACATCGTTTCCGCTGCGGCCACCGGCCTGATCTCGGCCAAGGCGATCATCGGCACCCACCACAAAGAGCACTCCCCATGAAACGGATCCCCGTACAAACCGACAAGGCCCCGGCCGCGATCGGTCCCTATTCCCAGGCAATCGCCACCGATTCCCTGCTGTTCACCTCGGGGGCCCTTCCCATTGACCCGCAAACCGGCACCATTCCCGAAGGCAGTATCGAGGACCATGCCCACCTGGTCTTCCGCAACCTTGGTGCCATTGCCGAGGCGGCGGGAACCCGTCTGGACAAGGCGATCAAGGTGACCGTTTTCCTGACCGACATCTCCCATTTTGGGCGGGTCAACACGGTGTACGCCCAGTATTTCACCGAGCCTTACCCGGCGCGCAGTGCTGTCCAGGTGGCCGCCCTGCCCCTCGGCGCGGCCATTGAGGTGGAGGCAATTATCGCCTTGTAAACTCGCCAGCCCCCGCACCCTAGCTTCCCTTTATCGGCAAGGCGACCAGGACCTTTGCCCTGGTGACCGGATCATAATAGTCCGCCGTTGCC
>JBBQCO010000143.1:0-7164 GCA_038318785.1 Desulfobulbales bacterium
GGTGGTTATGGATGACCGCAGCGAATTTGCCAACCGGGAACGCTTTCCCCAGGCCGACGAAATCAAGGTCCTGCCCTCCTTTACCAACTGTTTCCAGGGGTATGAGATCGACGCCGATGCCTATCTGGTGATCGTCACCCGCGGTCACATGCATGACCTGGAGGTGCTGCGCCAAGCCCTGCTCACCAAGGCCGGCTATATCGGCATGATCGGCAGCCGCAAAAAACGCAACAGCATCTATGTCAAACTGATGGACCAAGGGATCAAAGAGGCAAAATTGGAGCAGGTGCGCTGCCCCATCGGCCTGGCTATCGAAGCCGACACCCCGGAGGAGATTGCGGTCTCCATTGTCGGCGAACTGATCTATCAACGGGCCACCGGCAGAAAGGCATGGCACCTCGCCTGAGCGGACTCATCCTCGCCGCCGGCTTTTCTTCGCGGATGGGTGAACTCAAGGCCCTGCTGCCTTTGAACGGCCAAACGGTGCTTGAACAGTGTCTTGCCCTGTTTCGCGAAAGCGGTATTGAGGATCTGGTGGTGGTCACCGGTCACCGGGCTGATGAAGTCGGCGCCGTCGCCCAGTGGGCCGGGGCGCGCGTTGCCCATAACCCGGACTTTGCCTCCGGCATGTACAGCTCAATTCGGGCAGGTGTTCGCCGGATAGCCGAAGGGAGTAACGGTTTTTTCCTGCTCCCAGTGGACATCCCTCTGGTGCGTCGCGGCACCATCAGTTTGCTGACCCGGTCCCTGGCACAATCACCGGCCCGCATCCTCTACCCGGTTTTTGCCGGTCACCGCGGCCATCCACCGCTTCTCTCAGCCCCTCTGATTCCCCTCATCAACGGCGAGCACCAGCCCGAAGGCGGTCTGCGCACTCTGCTGGCCCAGATCGAGGCCGAACAGCCGGAACAGGTGCGCGAAATTCAGGTGGCCGACGGCAACATCCACTTTGACATGGACAGCCCGGATGATTACCTAAACGGTTGCCTGCGATTGAACCGATGCGATGTTCCCACCATGGCGGAATGCGAGGTCATCCTTGCTCATCTCCATCCCATGCCGGAAAAGGGTTGGGCGCACGGTCGCATGGTGGCCGAGGTGGCAGTCGCCCTCTGTGAAGCGATCATTCGCCGGAGTGGCCAGGAACTGGATCCGGAGCTGTGCCGGGTCTGCGGCTGGCTGCATGATATTGCCAAAGGGCATCCCCGACATGAGGAGGAAGGGGCGCGCTGGTTGCGGGCGCTTGGATTTGACCGGGCCGCTGCCATCATTGCCGCCCACAGGGATGTGGATTGGACCCCCGCCATGGCGATCAGCGAACGGGAGATCGTCCATCTCGCTGACAAACTGGTTCGGGGCAGCCGGATTGTCGGCATTGGCGAACGATTCGAAGAAAAATTGACGCTCTACCAAAACGATCCCGAAGCAGTTGATGCCATTCGTGGCCGCTATGACCAGGCCCTGCGGATGGCCGCCGCCGTTGAGGTCGAGGCGGGCCAATCCCTGAAGGTCATCACCGAGATGGCATTTGCCGCATGCAAACCCTGATCTATCTCCTTCGCCACGGCGAAATCGACAAGCCCGTTCCCCGCCGCTTCCTCGGTCAGACCGACCTGCCTCTCAGCGACAAGGGCATCCGCCAGGCCATGGTTCTGGGTGAACACCTCGCATCGATCGCATTCACCCATGTTTTTTCCTCACCGCTGCAACGGGCCGTACAAACTGCCGCTCTGGTCAGCGGGCGCACTGCCGATTCGATCACGCCCCTGGCAGCACTTATGGAAATCAATCTGGGCGCTTGGGAGGGATTGACGGTGGCAGAGGTCCACTCCCGCTTTCCCGGTGCGTATGAACAGCGCGGCCTGGATCTCGAAAAGTTTCGACCAATGCAGGGCGAGAGCTTTGGCGATCTGGCCGACCGTTGCTTTCCTGCCCTGCTGGCGCTGGCGGAAGACCATCGCGGCCCTTTGCTCATCGTCGCCCATGCAGGCGTCAACCGGGTTGTGCTCTCCCAATTGCTGCATCAGCCGCTGCAACGGTTGCTGGAAATCCCCCAGGACTATTGCGGGGTGAACATTCTCTCGCACACTGACGGACACTTGCAGGTGGACGCGGTCAACCTCCACCCGCCTTGCAGCGACCTGCGCAAACGACATGATTCCAGAAACAATGGATGAGAAGGATAGAAGAATTATGACCCAGGCAACCCTTCAGACAACCGTACCGGTGGATCAGGCTGTGGGCATGGTTCTGCCCCACGATATCACCGAAATCGTCAAGGATACCTTTAAAGGACGGGCGTTCAAAAAAGGACACATCATAAGAAAAGAGGATATTGATCACCTTCGACGGCTCGGCAAGGAGCACATTTACGTTCTGCAACTGGGGCCCGACGACATCCACGAAAACGAGGCGGCTCTCATGATGGCCGAGGCCCTCACCGGAACGGGAGTTGAGTCTTCTCCGGAAATCGTCGAAGGGAAGGCATCCATTACCGCAACCGTGGATGGACTGCTCAAAATTAATCGGGACGCCTTGCTGCAGTTCAACCTATTGGGCGAGGTCATGTGCGCTACCCTGCAGGACAACACCCCGGTTCAAAAGGGTGAGCAGGTGGCCGCGACCCGATTGATTCCCCTGATGACGAAACGCCAGTTGGTTGCACAAGCGGTGGCAATGGCCCAATCCGGGACGCCGGTCATCCAGGTGCTGCCGCTTGCCAAGGTGCAGGCAGGTCTGGTGATCACCGGCAGCGAGGTTTTTTACGGCCGCATTCAGGACCGGTTCGAGCAGGTCCTGCGCGATAAGTTGGCCCGGCTGGGGTCGACAGTGACCACCGTGGGTTTTGCCCCTGATGATCCTGCGCTGATTGCGGCGGAGATTCGCACCTGCCTTGCGAATGGCGCCCAATTGATCGTCACCTCCGGCGGCATGTCGGTGGATCCGGACGACGTCACCCGTCTAGGCATCAAAGAGGCCGGCGCGGAGTCGATGGTCTACGGAACGCCCGTCCTCCCAGGGGCCATGTTTCTGGTCGGCCGGATAGAGAACGTGCCGGTGCTGGGCGTGCCTGCCTGCGGCATGTTTCACAAAATCACCGTGCTCGACCTTGTGCTGCCGAGGATATTGACAGGAGAATCCATCGGCCGGGAAGAGCTCGCCGCCATGGGTCACGGTGGGTTGTGCCGGAACTGTAAGGTCTGCCAATATCCGGTCTGCAGTTTCGGAAAAGCTTAAAAAAACCTGCAAGATGAACCTGTCGACCTGGCACAGGTGAAAAACCATGGGAGGTTCCAGCAAAAAGACCAGCTGATTTCTTGGCAGACAGTTGGGCTCGATTCGATTACATTTCCCCTTGTGCCCAACAGAGGCTTTCCTGGCCGGTCATCTCACCTCTGAACCTGCACTGCGGTCAAACACTGCCCGGCAACGGCGCACCAAGAGCGTCAGCAGCACCCTTCGCCAGAACTGAGACCAACAAGGATCAATGATGGACAGCCCCGATCAGATTGCCAACATCATCGGCCTGACTCTGGGGGTCGCTTGGGCCAGCGGCATCAATCTGTACGCCGCCATGCTGATGTTGGGCCTGATGGCGATCAATGGGGCGATTCATTTACCCCGGATCTGCAGGTGCTGGCCCATCCTTGGGTGATGGGCGCGGCCGGCCTAATGTATCTGATCGAATTTTTTACCGATAAAGTGCCGGGGGTCGATACGGCCTGGGATACCCTGCACACCTTTATTCGCATCCCGGCCGGCGCAATCCTGGCGGCTGGTGCCGTGGGGCAGGTGGACCCAGCCATGACCCTTGCCGCCGGAATCCTGGGGGGCACCCTTTCCGCTGGTTCCCATGCAATCAAGGCCGGCACCAGGGTGATGGTGAACACCTCGCCCGAACCCTTCAGCAATTGGGCCCTGTCGATCAGCGAGGATCTGATGGTGATAGGCGGGATTTGGGCGGCTGTCCGCCACCCCTGGTTCTTTCTGGTTTTCCTGGGCCTCTTTCTCCTGGTGGCCATCTGGATGATTCCCCGTCTCTGGCGGGGCATTCAATTTCTCTTCCGCCGCCTGACGAACCCGGACGGAAAATCCCCAAAAATCGATTCCTGATTTCCGGGTCCCACAGGCAACCGGCAGGCCGACCCCTTCAGTACAACAGAATTTCCCCCTTGCTGAAATACTGGGCAATGACCGACTTGAGTTCCTCGCGCAACCCCTGGTCGTCGCGTCCCGCGCAGGAGCGGTAGAGTTCCGGGGCGATGACCGCAAAGGCATCGACAATCTTGGGGTCAAAATGGGATCCGCGCCCCTGGTGCACAATCGACATCGCCGCCTCATAGGACAGCGGCTCCTTGTAGGGCCTTCGCGAGGTCAGAGCGTCAAAGACATCGCCCACGGCAAAAATCCGGGCCAGCAACGGGATCGCCTCGCCGGCCAGGCCTCGCGGATAGCCGCTGCCGTCAAATTTTTCGTGATGCCCTTCGACAACCAGGGCCCCGTCGCTGAGCCAAGCCGAATCCCGGATGATATCCATGCCGTGACGCACATGCTCCTTCATCAGGCTGAACTCTTCCTCGTCCAAACCGCCGGCCTTGAGCAGGATATTATCGCGAATGCCGATCTTGCCGACATCGTGGAGAAAAGCACCCTTGATCAAGGACTGAATTTCGTCGTTTGCCAGGTGCAGGGCCTCGGCTAGGCGCACGGCATAGAGCGTGACCCGGAAGTTATGGACATCGGTGTCGCTATCGCGTTTGGCAATGGCACTGGCCAGGAGTGAAAGGGTTTCGAGATTGGCATCCAGCAGATTCCGGGAAAAAAGCGCCAATTTGCCCACCAGATAGAGGATGACCGGATACAGCAGGCCGCTGGTGGCGAGGACAATCAGCACCGTGAAGAGAACGGTGCGCCGCAGTTTATTCTGCATCCCGATCCGGGCAGTCTCGGAAGGGGCGAAAATGGCCTGGGCGTAGCCGATTTTTTGCTGCCGCTGGTCCAGTAATGGCATAACCACATACACATGCATCCTGTTGCCAAGGGTGACGATCTCAGCTCTCTCGCCGGTCTCCGGGGCGGAACGGGGTTGCGAACCGACAAACCGCGCCACCTCGTCGGCCAGGTCGTACCCTGCGTCCCGGCGCTCCTCAATATCCGGATTTCCCGGCGTATAAAAGCAGGCATAAACATAGGTGCCGCTTTCCCTCTCCAAGCGGACGGCAATGCGTTCATCCAGGGCCTGACGAAAGGCTAACCGCTCCTCTGCCCCCGACTCCTTGATAATCCCAACCGTTCTCGAGACCAGCAACTGGATTTCAGTGCAGGTCTCCTCAACCACCAGGGCCCTGAGGTTCTGCCGTTCCACCGTGTAAGCAATACCGGCGGCCAACAGCCCGATAATACTACCCATGAGGGCCAGACGGATCGTGAGAGTGCGGTAGATAAAGGTTTGCAGGGAAAGGGATTGGTGTTTTGCCATAGTACGCTCCAGTACATTTTCATCTTGGATGTCGGGGAGTTAAGGGTCCAGAACCTCTCTTGGGATATGTACCCTGATCGTTGTTTTAAGGCAACAAGGGCAGCCCCCCTCACCGCCAGCCAAATGGAAATAATTCTTTCTAGAGACCTGGGACCGGTATATACTGCTCTTAAACAGTGAGATCCGACATTTTCACGGTCCTTCTTCCCTCTCGAATCGCCATTAAGGCTGTTGTCTGCATGCACCCTTTTCGCACCATCAATCGTAGTATCGTCACCAAAACGGCCACTCTGATTTTCGGGGTCGTCAGCGTTCTTGTGCTTGCCTTGATCTTAACCTCACGGGAACTGGTCCTCAGCCGATTCACCATCCTCGAACAGGCCGATGCCAAAGTACAGGTTCAGCGGGTGGTCAATGAAATCGAATCGACCCTTGATAAACTGCAGGCCTTTGGGACGGACTGGGGATACTGGGATGACACCTTTCAATTTGTAGTTGACCATAACCCCGAATTTATCGAGAATAATCTCATGAATGAGACGTTTATTGATCAGCGTCTCAATTTCATGATGTTTTTCAACGCCCAAGGCCAACTGGTTCATCAACAATTTTTTAATCTGATCAACGCCAAGCCGGCGGAGCCGTATATCTCAACTGTTGAGGCGATCCAGGCCTTGCCGCAGCTTGTCCACAGTGCCCCCGGCGATGCCGAGATTCACAGAGGGGTCATCCTTACGCCGACCGCGCCCCTGCTCCTTATTTCTTCCCCGGTTATACCAAGCCTCAGAAATCAACCGAGCCACGGAAGGTTTGTTATCGGACGATATCTCAATGGAGACGAGATAGAGCGGATCAGCCTTCTGACCCAATTGAAACTGACACTTCACCCGGTGCAAACCCCAGCTCCCGATTCGGGACAACAGGGCCCCGAACATTTTTTGACTGAAATCGTCGATGACAACACCCTGCTTGCATCCACCGTCCTTGCCGATATTTTCGAGCAGCCGAATGTATCGGTGCAGGTGACTCTGGCCCGCACCATTTTCCGGCAAGGATATTCAATGTGGAAGCAGCACGCGGTTTCCGCAGCTCTTCTCGGTTTTCTCTTTGTGGTTGTCCTCGTCCTCCTTTTGAACAAAATAGTTCTCCAGATACTTGTGAGGATGACCGGGGAGATTGACCGGATCAAGGAAAAGGGTGATCCGGAGCAGAGCGTCACGGTGCAGGGACAGGATAAAATCGCCCATCTGGCCGAAAAAATCAACGCCATGCTCGAAACCTTGCAGCGGCTCAGTCAGAGCCAGGAAGAAAAAGAACACTATCTCCAGAGGGTACTGGACACCATCAACTGCGGCGTCATGGTTGTGGCCGCTGAAGACCGGCAAATCGTGACCATCAACAAGGCTGGCGCGACTCTCCTCGGCCATCATCCTGAGGATATAATCGGCCGAATTTGTCACACTTTCGTCTGTCCCAGAGACCATCATGATTGCCCCGTCCTTGACCGCAACGAACGGATTGATCTGAGTGAGCAGCTGCTCATTCACGCTGATCACAGCGAATTGCCGGTCTTAAAGAGTGTTGCCAGCATCGAGAATGGCGGAAAAAGCTATTTGATCGAGAGTTTTGTCGATATCAGTCCTCTGAAGCAAGCGGAAGCCGAACTGCGGCTGAGCGAAGCTCGT
>JBBQCO010000144.1:0-7029 GCA_038318785.1 Desulfobulbales bacterium
GGTACTCCGGTTGCCGGTGCCCGAGTCGAGGTAGTCGGCCGCAACGGTCTGGCCATTGCCGAGGCCCTCACCGACGCCCAAGGCCATGCCCGTTTCCCGCAGATGAACGAGTTGAAGCGCGAAAAAACACCGATCATGCTGGTGGCCAGCCTGGAGAATGACCTTTCCTTTCTGCCCCTGGGACGTGACGAACACCAGATTGATTTCACTCGGTTTGATATCGGCGGAGCGGCCAACGAGAGCGGCCCGGGACAGGTTTCGGTTGACCTGTTCACCGATCGCGGCCTCTACCGGCCGGGGGAGACCGCCCATATCGGCTACATCCTCCGCGCCGCCGATTGGAATACCCGGATCGAGGGTATGCCGATTGAGGTTGAGATCACTGACCCGCGTGGCATGGTGGCCTGGAATCAGCGCCGCACCTGTCCGGCCAGCGGTTTTGACGGGATCGATTTCAGCAGCAATGACACCGCTCCCACCGGTGAATACGCGGCCTCGATTTATTTGATGAAAAATAACCGCCGTAATATCCTGATCGGCAGCACCAGCTTCAAGGTGCGCGAATTTGAGCCGGACCGGATGAAGGTCGACCTCAGCCTGGCCGGATCGCCGGTGATCGGTTGGGTGCAGCCGGAACTGGTCAAACCGATGGTCAAGGCCCGGCATCTCTTCGGTGCCGAGGCCTCCGATCGGCGGGTGACCAGCCGGATGCAGTTGAGCCCCGCCCTGCCCGCCTTCAAGCAATATCCGAACCTACGCTTCCACATCGAGGGCGTACTCAAGGAGAGTGTGGACGAGGAATTGGCCGAAGCCAAGACCTCGGCAAGCGGCGAGACTCCACTGCTGCCGAATTTGGAGCGCTTTGCCCAGGCGACCTACCGTCTCCGCCTGACCGCACGGGTGTACGAGGCCGAAGGCGGCCGCAATGTCGCGGCCGAGCAGGAAACCCTGGTTTCGGCTGCACCCTACCTGATCGGGGTGGGCAGTGCCGATGCACTGGAATATGTTGCCAAGGGCGCGGTCCGCAAAAGTCGCTGGCTGGCGGTGGGCCCAGACCTACAGCCCCAGGCTGTTGACGGGCTGCACCTGGCCCTGGTTGAATACCGCCACGTCTCGGTGCTGGTCAAACAATCAAGCGGCGTCTACAAATACGAATCGCGGCGCAAGGATCTGGAAAGGGACAACAAACCCCTGACCCTGTCTAAAGAGGGGGCTGAGATTCCCCTGCCCACCGGCGAACCCGGCGATTTTGCCTATGAGATTCGCGACGCCAAGGGCACGGTGCTCAACCGGCTGACTTGGACCGTGGCCGGTGCCGGTAACCTGAGCCGCTCGCTGGAGCGCAACGCCCTGCTGCAGATCAAGCTCGATAAACCCAGTTATGCGCCGGGCGAAACCATCCAGATCAGCCTGCGCGCCCCTTACACCGGATCGGGCCTGATCACCATCGAACGAGACCGGGTCTATGCCCACGCCTGGTTCAAGACCGACACCACCAGCAGTGTCCAGACCATCACCGTGCCCAAGGATTTGGAGGGCAATGGCTATATCAACGTCCAGTTAGTCCGCGACCTCAACTCGCCCGAGATCTTCATGAGTCCGCTCTCCTCCGGTGTGGCCCCCTTCAGTGTCGCTCTGGACGCGCGTAAACTGCCGGTTGCCTTGAAAACCCCGGCCCTGATTGAACCGGGCCAGGAACTGAAGATGGAGTTCAAACCGGGAGAAGCAGCCAAGGCTGTGGTCTTTGTCGTTGACGAGGGTATTCTTCAGGTGGCCCGTTACAAGACGCCGGACCCGTTGGGGCATTTTTTCCAGAAACGATCGCTGGCGGTGGAGACCTCGCAGATCCTCAGCCTGATATTGCCCGAATTCAGCCGCCTGCTGGCCGCGGCTGCCCCTGGTGGCGACGGCGAGGATGAGATCGGTACCCATCTCAACCCCTTTAAGCGCAAGCGCAAGGGACCGGTGGCCTTCTGGTCCGGGGTGGTCGATGTACCGGCCGGCGGCCGCAGTTTCAGTTACACCGTGCCCGACAGTTTCAACGGCAAGCTGCGAATCATGGCCGTGGCAGTCACACCGCAGCGGATCGGCGTTTTTGAAGGGGCCACCGAAGTGCGCGGCCCCTGGGTGCTGACTCCCAACATTCCGGCCTTTGTCGCGCCGGGAGATGAATTCACCGTCAGTACCGGTGCGTTCAGTAATCTGAAAGCAGCCAGCAACGTCAACCTGCACCTGGAAACCAGTGCCGGGTT
Source organism: Desulfobulbales bacterium (assembly GCA_038318785.1). Taxonomy (GTDB): domain Bacteria; phylum Desulfobacterota; class Desulfobulbia; order Desulfobulbales; family Desulfobulbaceae; genus Desulfobulbus. The sequence continues at coordinate 2,253 of JBBQCO010000144.1, forward strand.
CACCATCATCAACGAGCCCAGTCAAAAAATGGAGGTTGCCCCCAGTCGCGAGAGAATCGCGGTCTTCCACCTGCGGGCCGGTGAGGTCCTCGGGTCGGCTGACCTCACCTTCGTTGCCGAGAGCAAGGAGGGCAAGGCCCGTATCGGCGAAACCGTCTCAATCCGTCCAGCCACCCCTTACCGGGTCGGGCTGCGGGCCGGGTTGTTTAAGGAACAAGCCTTTAGTCTGGAGAAACAGCGGGATCTCCATGACGAACACCGCAAGGTCGAACTAGGTTTTGATCATACGCCTCTGGTGTGGATGCAGGGATTGACCACCTATCTTGAGCACTACCCCTACGCCTGCACCGAACAGTTGCTTTCCAAGGCCATGCCGGCCCTGATTGCCGCCAAACCGGAAGAGGTGGCGCGGGCTGACTTCAAGCCCCTGCAAACAGCCTTCACCATGCTTCGCCAACGACAGAACGAGGCAGGCGGTTTTGGCCAATGGGCCAGCAATTTGGTGGTTCAGCCGGAGATCTCGGTGTATGCCGCCGATTTTCTGATCGAGGCCAAGGAACGCGGTGCAACAGTGCCAAGCGATCTGCTGCACCAGAGCCGTGCCTATCTGGAGCAGTTGGCCAATGGTCCGGCCGAAGGGCTGGCAGAATTGCGCATCAAGGCTCGCGCCGTCTACCTGCTCACCCGGCAGGGCGTGGTGACCAGCGCTGCTGTGGCAGCCACGGTTGAGCAATTGGAGAAGCACCACCGCCAAACCTGGCGACCCGATTTGACTGCCGCCTATCTGGCATCCAGCCAGGCCCTGCTCAAACAGCGGCGCGAAGCGGATCGGCTGATTGCCGGAGTGGGCTGGCAAACCACCGCACCGGGTAAAACAGCCGTAAGCGACCACTTCATGAGTTTCTATGACGATGATCTCAGCCACGATGCCGAACTGCTGGCCCTGACAGCGCGGCACTTTCCCGACCTTCTGGCCAAGCTGCCGGATGCGCTCTTGCCGGCGCTGGGCGAGCGTTTGTCCAAGGATCAGTACCATTCGCTCTCCGCAGCGCTGCTGATTCGGGCCTTTGACCTCTTGGGGCGAACCGTAACCGCCAAGAGCGGGCAACTGACCGCTGAGGTAGGCCTGATGGATGGGGCGACCAAACCTTTGATGCTGACGGGTAAGCCGCTGCACACCGACGTGCCGCACGGATGGAACAAGGTGTTCTTGCGCAAGGAGAACGAGGGATTGCCCTCGTTTTTCCAGTTGACCGAGGCTGGATTTGACCGGCAGCCGCCTGCTGGCCCGCTCCAACAAGGGATCGAAATCATCCGCGAATATCTGGGCGCTGACGGCAAACCGCTCACCGAGGTCAAAGTGGGGGCGGAGTTCACCGTCCGGCTGCGGTTGCGGGCCACCGAACGCGATACCCTCAGTGAGGTGGCGATTGTCGACCTGCTGCCTGGCGGGGTGGAACCGGTGATCGAGATCCCGGCGGAACCGGTGGAAGAGGCGGTCGAGGCCGAGGAGAGCGGAGAGGATCAAACTGCCGGGGAGACGGAAACCACCGTGGCAGAATCGAGCGAAGAGGTGACGACCGGCTGGGAACCTGATTTTGTCGATACCCGTGATGACCGGGTGGTCCTGTATGCGGGCCTTTCTCGTGATGTCGCGACCTATGAATACAAGGTGCGGGCCACCAATGCGGGCGTCTACCGGACCCCGCCCCCGTACGCCGAGGGCATGTACGAGCGCGGCCTCCAGGGCCGGGGTGAGAGCGGCACCCTGACCATCGTCGAGCCGTGAATTCCGGGCCCGGCGATACCAGCACCGGGCCCGGAACCGTTTGGCCGGGAAAACGGGGCTGGCTGTGCATCGGCGCGATAACGCTTCTGCTCTGCCTTGTGCTCGCCGGCCTGCGCCTGCTGCCGGCCGAACCGCTCCGTACGGGCATCCCCTCCTCGCGCCTGGTGCGGGCCGTTGACGGCTCGATGCTGCGTCTGACCTTGAGCCACGATGGTCAGTACCGGCTCTGGACACCGCTGGAGGAGATGGCGGACGCTATGGTGTCGGCCATCCTGCTCAAGGAAGACCGGTCTTTTTATTGGCACCCGGGCATTAACCCCCTTGCCCTGACCCGCGCTGTCTGGTCAACTTATGGCCGGGGTGAGCGGCAAGGCGGCTCCACCCTGACCATGCAACTGGCGCGGCGACTCTTTCACCTCAACACCCGACGGATCCCTGGAAAGATCAAACAGATCGGGCTGGCTCTCTGGCTGGAGGCCCGCTACAGCAAGAAGGAACTGCTGGAAGCCTATTGCAATCTTGCACCCATGGGCGGCAATATCGAGGGAGTGGGAGCGGCAGCCCGGATCTATTTCGGCAAGGAGGCCAGCAGGTTGACCCTGGCCGAAAGTCTGGCCCTGGCCGTGATGCCGCAGAATCCGGCTAAACGGGGCGATTTCGATGCCGAGCAGCAACAGGCTCGCCGCAGGCTGGCCCTGGCCTGGCATGAGCGACATCCCCACGAGCCATCGGCCACCACCCTGCTTGACCAGGACATCTCCGGCCGTGACCGCACCCGTCTGCCCTTTCTCGCCCCGCATCTCACCGATCACCTGTTGCAGAACGCCGCTGGCGAAACAGTGATCGACACCACCCTCGACCCTCGCCTGCAAGGGTCGATCGAACGACTCCTCCACCACTATATCAACGAGCACCGCAATCAGGGGCTGGTCAACGGGGCTGTCCTTCTGGTGGATCGTCGCGATATGAGTGTCAAGGCCCTCGCCGGTTCCGCCGATTATTTTGACACCGCCATCCAGGGCCAGGTCAACGGTGTCCTGGCCAAACGCTCACCCGGTTCCACCCTCAAGCCCTTTCTCTATGGCCTGGCGCTTGATCAGGGGTTGATCCATCCGCTGTCGATATTGAGCGACGCGCCCACCGCTTTTGGCCCCTTTCAACCGGAAAACTTCGATGGCCGTTTTGTCGGCCCAATCTCGGCCCGCGACGCCCTCATCCGCAGCCGCAATGTCCCGGCGGTCTGGCTGGCCAATCAACTGCAGCGCCCCACCCTCTACGATTTCCTCCACAGCGCCGGCATCGGCCGCCTGCGTTCGGAAGCGCATTACGGTCTGGCCCTGGTGCTCGGCGGCGGTGAACTGACCATGGAAGAACTGGCAGGCCTCTACGCCATGCTGGCCAACGAGGGCCAACTCCGGCCCCTGCGCTATCGCCCGCACGATCCCCAGCCCGAAGGTGTCCGCTTGCTCTCCCCCCAGGCCGCTTTTATGGTCCGTGACATGCTCGGTGCCAATCCTCGTCCGGATCATCGACAGAGTCACCGCTCCTGGCCGGTTGCCTGGAAAACCGGCACCTCCTGGGGCTTTCGCGACGCCTGGACTGTCGGCCTGGCCGGCGACTATGTTCTTGCCGTCTGGATCGGCAATTTCGATGGTCGTCCCAACCCGGCCTTTGTCGGCGTCAAGGCAGCGACCCCGCTTTTTTTCCGCCTGACCGACGCGCTGGCCTTGACCCTGGCCGACGAAAAACCTGATGCGGCCCAACCACCACCGGGCGTCACCCGAGTCGAGGTCTGCGCTGCCTCCGGCGATCTGCCCAACCGCTGGTGCCCGCAGACTGCCCCCACCTGGTTCATTCCCGGCAAATCACCGATCCGCGTTTCCACCCTCCATCGCCCGGTGACCGTGGACATCCACACCGGTCTGCCCGCCTGCCCGCCCTATGATCCGACGTCGACCCGCTTGGAGGTGTTTGAATTTTGGCCCTCGGATGTGCAGCGGTTGTTCCGCGAGGCTGGCCTGCCCCGCCGCCTCCCACCCCAACCCGCTCCTGACTGCACCCAGGCCACAGCTGCTTCGCTTGTCGATGATCCACCCCGGCTGCAATCGCCCCTGGCGGGTGTGGTCTACACGTTGCGCCTGTCGCGACCGGAGGAAACCATTGGGCTGCAGGCCTCGGTCGGTGCCGATACCGAAACAATGTACTGGTTCGCCGGGACACGGTATTTGGGCAATAGCCGGAAAGACGCCATTCTCCCCTGGCGTCCCGGGAGTTCGGGTCACTACGAACTGACGGTGGTCGACGATCAGGGACGCAGTGCGAGCCGCTCCCTGGATGTGGAATTCATGCCGTAATACCCGGGCTATTCTGCCGCCGCTCACCTTTCGTGCTTGTGGTTGACCCCACCGTTTCGGATGGTATCGTGGTCGTGCGACCACTCAGTGCTCAACGCCACCACACCCCATAGAATCAATGACCACCACCTTGCCCATGGCCACCAGTCCTTCGCCCCTCACCCTTTTTATCCTTTTCTTCCGCTTGGGGCTGACCGCTTTCGGTGGTCCTGCCATGATTGCCTATATCCGCGAACTGGCGGTGCAGAAGGAAGGATGGCTTAATCAGGAAAGTTTCAAACAGGGGGTGGCAATCTGCCAGACCATCCCCGGTGCCACTGCCATGCAGGTGGCGGCCTACGTGGGATTGCGATCGGGCGGCGCCTGGGGAGCGATCGCAGCCTATGTGGGTTTCGGCCTGCCGGCCTTTGTGCTGATGGTGTTGTTGTCGGCTCTCTACAGACAGAGCCACGATCTGGCGACCGTGATTTCGATCTTTGCCGGTTTGCAGGTGATTGTGGTCGCCATGGTGGCCCATGCGACTGTTCATTTTGGCCGTTCCACTCTGCGGGACTGGCGCGACCTGGGGCTTGGCCTGGCAGTGGCAGGGTTTCTGCTGATCGGCGGCAATCCGCTGGTGGCCATCCTCGCTAGC
>JBBQCO010000145.1:0-6920 GCA_038318785.1 Desulfobulbales bacterium
TGTTCGTCCCCGCAGGAAGTCCGTGAGCTTTCGGCAGCCGCCGACCTACCTCTGTTATCTGATTCAGAAAAGGAAAAAGTCACCGAACTATTTGCACCTCATGCAAGGGAATTAGCCTTTTATCGAGGAGTACGCTGATGGGAAGAGGCGACTAAGAACCCTTGGTCATTTTTTTGGGGCTGTCTATGCTGTGCCATAACTATCTGTCAGATACACAGTAACTATCTGATTTTCAAAAGTTTTGATATCTCTGGGTTAGGAGAATAAAATGAAATACACAGGAGATCGTCCGGGGAAAGGAACCTACATTTGCATGACCTGCGGAAAAAAAATAGTCATAGAAAATGATGAAAAAAAATTACCAGTGTGCCCCCAATGTAAAGGTTCAATGTTCCGTTAAAATTTCCTACCATTGGTAATGGCAGTTTCATGACCTGAATAAAAAGAACCAGTCGATAAATGACCGGAAAAAAACGCGTTTTTAAAAGGTAGGCAACGTGTCGGCCGGCAGATTATTTCACCGTTATAAATCAACATTGCTCCTGTAGATTTTGACCAAATCCCTTCCATTTTCTTCAACCTGTTTCAATATCCCTCTTTTCACCCATCTCCCAAGACTTTATACAAGGTCACCAAGTTTGTTAATCGAGCTAGGCGAGTGGCAATCAACCCTTGCTGTTCGCTGTAGAGCGAACGCTGAGCGTCGAGCACATTGAGGTAGCTGTCAATGCCCTTGTCATAGCGCGCCTGGGCAAGCAGATAACGGGCGTTGGTGGCCTTGACCAGAGCCTGCTGAGCCGCCCATTGTTCATCAATGGTTCCACGTTGCGCCAGGGCATCGGCTACCTCTCGGAATCCGGTCTGGACCGCCTGCTCATACTGAGCAACGGCGATTTCTCGATCAACTTCGGCCACCTGTAACTGTGCCGTGCGTGCCCCGGCGTCAAAGATCGGTGAAATGATCTGCGGAGAAAATGTCCAAACATCGGATCCGGATTTGAACAGCCCGGACAATTCCTCGCTCCGGGTTCCAACGGTGCTAATCAAAGTGATGCGCGGGAAAAAGGCCGCCCGCGCCGCTCCAATGTTGGCATTGAAGCCCTTGAGCTGGTGTTCGGCCTGGAGAATGTCAGGCCGCCGCAGGAGCACAGTGGAGGGCAAACCCGGTCTAACATCCTGTACTTCGAGTGTTTCCGAAAACCTCCTGGGGAGCAGGTTGGCAGGGGCCTGGCATCCAATCACCAGGTTGAGGTTGTTTTCATCCTGCGCTACCAGGGTGATGGCGCGTGCGACATCCACTCGCGCTGACTCTACCTGGGTTTGTGCCTGTCGCAGATCGAGCTCGGAAGAAGCCCCGACCTCAAAACGACGTTGGATCAACGCCAATGAGGATTGCTGGGTTTTCAGGGTTTCCAGGGACAGCCGGAGCCGTTCGCGATCGGCAGCAAGGTTAAGGGCCGTCACGGCCACCTCCGCCACCAAGCTAATCTGAACCGTATGGCGTGCCTGCTCAGTGGCCAGATACTGCTCCAGGGCCTGATCCTTTAGGCTTTGCACCCGGCCGAACAGGTCAAGTTCGTAACCACTGACACCCAGGGCAACCGTGTTTTTTTGGTCGTTGGCAGCCTGATTGTTGACGATAGAGAGGGCGTCGAGCTTGGGAATGAGTTCGGCTCGCTTAATCTGATATTGAGCCTGGGATCGCTCGATATTGAGGGTAGCAATCCGCAGGTTCCGGTTGTTTTCCAGGGCCAGCTTGATCAATTCCTGCAGTTGCGGATCGGTAAAAAAACTCCGCCAATGAATATCGGTCACCTCATGGTCGGACGCTGTGCCAGACTGCTGCTGGTAGGCGGGACCGCTGGGCCAAACATCTGGAACTGGTGTTTCCGGCCGGATGTAGGTGGGGGCCATGGTGCAGCCGGTCAGGCCGATACATAAGCCCAGAAAGAGACAGAGGGCGGTAGCCGTCCGTTTTTTTGATTCCATGTCAGTTACCCTTCCAAGCAAGTTCAATCGCTGGAGGCTGCATGACCGGTTTCTTTGGTTTCTTCCCGAACAATCGTGAGACCAAAACAAAGAAAAACGGAATAAAGATCAGGTCGATGAAGGTTGCCGAAAGCAGGCCACCGGTAACAGCGGTACCGATGGCATTTTGGGCCGCAGCGCCCGCACCTTTGGTCAACGCCAGCGGCAGGGTGCCGAAAAAGAAGGCCAGCGAGGTCATGATCACCGGTCGGAGCCGGATCTTTACCGCCGCCAGGGTAGCCTCCATCAGTTCATGCCCTTGACGCATCTGCTGCTTGATGAACTGGATGATCAGGATGGCGTTCTTGGTGGAAAGCCCTACCGTGGTCAACAGCCCGATCTGGAGATAGACATCGTTGGGCAGCATCCGCAGCTTGACCGCTGTTACCGCTCCCACCAGTCCCAGCGGTAGCATTAGCAGGTTGACGAAAGGGATGGTCCAGCTTTCATAAAGGGCCGCCACACTTAGAAATACCACCAGAAGCGAGATGGCATAGAGCGCTGGTGCCTGGGCACCGGCGTTTTTTTCCTCATAGGAGAGGCCGGTCCATTCGTAGCCGATCCCGATCGGCAGCTGGGACGCCATCTTTTCCATCTCGGTCATCGCTTCACCGGTGCTGATCCCCGGAGCTGCCTGGCCCAGAATCTCCACAGATGGAATGCCGTTGTACCGTTCCAGACGGGGGGAGCCGTACAGCCAGCGTCCGGCGGAAAAGGCAGAAAACGGCACCATCGCCCCGGTTTTATTGCTGACATACCAGTTGTTGATATCCTCCGGCACCATCCGGTACCGGGGATCCGATTGGAGGTAGACCTTTTTGACCCGGCCGTTCTGGATAAAATCGTTGACATAGGTACTGCCCCAGGCTGTGGCCAGGATGTTGTTGATATCCGCCAGCGGCACACCTTGGGCGCTCGCGCGGACATCGTCAATATCCAGTTTGAATTGGGGGGAGTCATCCTGGCCATTGGGGCGCACCGCGACCAGTTTCTCATTTTTTGTGGCCATACCGAGCATCTGGTTGCGGGCCTCCATCAACTTTTCATGTCCTAGGCCGCCTCGATCCTGGAGCTGCAAATCAAAGCCGTTGGCAACACCGAGCTCAAGGACCGCCGGTGGTGAAAAGGCGAAGGCCAAACCGTCACGGATCTGCGAGAATGCCTTCATGGCTCGTCCGGCAATGGCCGGCGCCTTCAGGTCCGGGGCCTTGCGTAGATCCCAATTTTTCAGTTTCACAAAGGCCAGCCCCATGTTCTGGCCCCGGCCGGCAAAACTAAAACCGGTCACGGTGATAACCCCCTCCACGGTCTTGGGCTCCTGGCTAAGGAAATGTTGCTCCAACTGGCGGATGACCTGGATGGTCCGTTCCTGGGTTGCCCCGGCCGGCAGTTGGACCTGGCAAATAAGAAATCCCTGATCCTCATCGGGCAGAAAGGAGGTCGGAAGACGCAGGAAAAAGAACACCATGATCGCGACAATAACGCCGTAGAGCACCAGGTAACGCACCGGTTTGCCAAAGGAACGGCCCACGATGCCTTCATACTTGGTTCTGTTCCAGTCAAAAAACCTGTTAAACCATTGGAAAAATTTACAGAATGGACCGCACTCGCCCGGTGCATGCCCTTTTTCGATTGGATTGAGCAGGGTGGAACAGAGCGCCGGGGTCAGGATCATGGCCACCAGTACCGAGAGGATCATGGCGGCGATAATGGTGATGGAGAACTGGCGGTAGATGACGCCGGTGGAGCCGCCAAAGAAGGCCATGGGCAAGAAAACCGCAGTCAGGACGGTGGCGATACCCCACAGAGCACTGGTGATCTGTCCCATGGATTTGATGGTGGCATCATGGGGCGACAGCCCTTCCTCGGACATGATCCGTTCGACGTTTTCCACCACCACGATGGCGTCGTCCACCAACAGGCCGATGACAATCACCAGGGCAAACATGGTGAGGGTGTTGATGGAAAAGCCGGCCGCCGCCAGCACCCCCATGGTGCCGAGCAGCACCACCGGCACGGCGATGGTGGGGATCAGGGTGGCACGGAAGTTTTGCAGGAAGAGAAACATGACGAAGAAGACCAGGCAAACCGCCTCGATTAGGGTATAGACCACCTCTTCTATGGATATCTTGACGAAGGGGGTTGTGTCGTAGGGATAAACCACCTTCATTCCGGGAGGAAAATATTTTGACAACTCCTCCATCTTGACCTTGACACGACTCCCTGTTTCCAGGGCGTTGGCGCCGGCTGCCAGCCGGATGGCCATGCCGCCCAGCGGTTTGCCGTTGTAGAACGACTGGAGTTCATAGTTTTCGGTGCCGATCCTGCTTTCAGCTACATCCTTGAGCTTGACCGTGGATCCGTCACTGTTGGCGCGTAGAATGATGGCGTCAAACTGCTCCGAGGTCTGGAGCAGGGTGCGGGCGGTGACGGTGGCGTTCAGCTGCTGCCCTTTGCCGGCAGGGAGGCCGCCGAACTGACCGGCGGAGACCTGGGCGTTCTGGGCCTGGAGCGCTGCAATCACATCGGTGGTGGTAAGGTGGTAGTTATTGAGCTTGGTCGGATTCAGCCAAATCCGCATGGCATTCTGGGTGCCGAACAGCAACAATTCCCCCACGCCATCCAGGCGGCTGATGATATCCTGGATGTTGGAGACCATGTAGTCGGCCAGGGCGTTGCGGTCCAAGGTCCCGTCTTCCGAGACCAGGCCGACAATCAACAGGAAGTTTCGGGTGGATTTAACCACTGCTATCCCTTGTCGTTGAACGACCTGGGGGAGAAGCGGAACGGCAAGTTGCAGCTTGTTCTGCACCTGGACCTGGGCGATGTTCGGATCGGTTCCGGCCTTGAAGGTGAGGGTGATGGACACCGCGCCCGATGAGTCGCTGGTGGAGGACATGTAGATCAGGTTGTCGATGCCGTTGAGCTTTTGCTCGATCACCTGGGTGACTGTATCTTGCACGGTCTGGGCCGAGGCGCCTGGATAGGTGGCATTGATGGCGACCTGCGGTGGCGCGATTGCCGGATACTGGGATACCGGCAGTTTTTTTATCGAGAGCAGGCCCGCCAGCATGACCAGGATAGCGATCACCCAGGCAAAAATCGGACGATTGATGAAAAAACGGGGCATGGCGACTCCTTACGGTTGTTTCGCTGCGGATTGGCTACCGGGCGCTACCGCTTTGGTGTCAAAGGGCACCACCTTCACCGTCGCTCCGGGGCGAACCCGCTGGAGGCCTTCCACGATTACCCGCTCCCCGGCCTTTAAACCTTCGGTGACCAGCCAGGCATCGCCCAGCGTCCGTTCGGTCTTCAACATCCGACGTTCCACCACGTCGTTTTCACCGGCCACCAAGGCAATGGCATTACCGGCAGGGTCGCGGCTGACCCCCCGTTGGGGCACCAGCATCGCCTGCTCCCGCACCCCTTCCTGTACCAGGCCACGGACAAACATACCGGGCAACAGCAACTGGTTCGGATTGGGGAACTGGGCTCGCAGAGTGACCGAACCGGTACCCTGGTCCACTGTCACCTCGCTAAATTTGAGGGTCCCCTCAAGCGGATAGGGACTACCGTCTTCCAATAGCAACTTGACTGTGGCCTGTCCTTGATCATTGCCTTTGAGCTCGCCGCTCGCCAGATTGCGTTTGAGGCGGAGTAAATCGGCACTCGACTGGGTCACATCCACATAGACGGGATCAAGCTGCTGAATCGTGGCCAGCGCGGTCGCCTGGTTGGCAATGACAAGCGCACCCGGGGTGACGGTCGAACGCCCGATTTTCCCTGCGATCGGCGCCGTGATCCGTGAGTAGGCGAGGTTGATTCGCGCGGTCTCTACCGCGGCTTTGCCGGCCTCGACATCGGCTTCAGCCTGCTTAAGGGCGGCGGTGGCGTCGTCGTACTCCTGTCGGCTGACAGCCGAAATGGCTACTAACTGCTTGTATCGCTCGGTTTTCTGCCGAAGGGTAAACCCATTGGCCTCGGCCTTGGCCAAGGTAGCCTTGGCACTGGCCAAGGCAGTCTGGTAAGTCGCCGGATCAATCTGGTACAGGGCCTCGCCAGCCTTAACCTCACTGCCCTCGGTGAACAGCCGTTTTTGAATGATGCCGCCCACCTGGGGGCGCACCTCAGCCACCATCTGCGGCGAGATCCGGCCTGACAGCTCCATGGTTAAGATTACCGGTTCAGTGGCCATGACCACCACCCCCACCTCAGGGTTGGGTTTGGATGCGGCCGGACCATCAGGTGCGGCTTGTTGCTTGCAGCCATTCATTATGACCATTCCGGCCAGCGCTCCGGCCATGATGAGCAGATTGATTGTGTCAGTGGTTTTCATCACTATATTCCTTAGTCTGTTAAGCAACTTTCCATCTCGTTCGTTATGAGTATCCCTTGATCAGTACCCTGAAAAGGATGTTTATTCAATTGCAACGAAGCGTTAAAAACCGCCATCTATTTTACCGAAACCGCTTCGATACATACGGCAAATTATGGTAGAATTCAGAGTTAAAATATCTTCTGTTCACCTTGATTGGAAATAGTGCGCCACGAGGCTGCACGAAAGATGAGGGCAGGTCCCTCGGGGTTGGCTTGCAGGAGCGGGCTCCAAACCACCTTGAACAGCTGTTTTAAGGAGCCAAGGTGGTGAGCGCTAAGGGGAGAGGCTCGGCAAGACCGGGTCGCCCTGATCACACTCCAGCCTTCCATTCTCGATCAATTCTGAAAGATGTTCTGAAAACTATATGAATGAACATGTCCAATCATCTGCCGGAAATATAGCATCCCTCGAAAAGAAATTGGCTGAAATGGAGGCCGAAAAGATCAACCTCATTGCCGAGAATGCTCTATTGAGGCAACTCTACGAACAAGCACCGCTCGGCTATCAGTCTCTT
>JBBQCO010000146.1:0-6884 GCA_038318785.1 Desulfobulbales bacterium
GTCTCAGACCGGGGTCTGGCGAGTGCAGGCCCGGATGGGGCGGAGGATGATTTCCAAGGGAATCTGGGCGCCGTCGGTGATCATTGCTGCAGCGCGGGGGGATGTGGAGGCGCAGCGCGCCACCGAGGGGTATCAGAAAAAACGTGCCGGTGACCAGCAGCGGCGGGAACGAAAACAGGCGGAGTACGAAGGGGAGTTTTTTCAGGCGGTGCGGGATTACCTTGCCTTTGCCCCGCACTACTTTGAACTCGAACAGGCCATGGCCGAGGCCGTGACCGTCCATGCCGTACCCGTGGGCAGCGGCACGGTGGCACGCACCGCGATGATCCCCATCGAGGAGCGAGCGGCGAAAGCGGTAATTGCCTGGATGCGGCACCGGACCACCGCCTATGATTCAATGGCAATCGCCCGGATCAAGGAGGAGCGGCGCCAGGTGCGCCGGATGTTGGCCCAGCGCTCGGTGGAACTGCTCCGCGCCTACCGGGAAGGCGGAGAGATTGCTCCCGACTGCCCGTTGCAACGGGCACTGGGGCATGAATCCCGGCCAAAAAAAAATAGTGATCAAGGGATCTGTTGAGCACACTGCTTCGGAAGGGTAAATATTTTCTCAAACCAATGGGTTAAACGGGAATGGGACGTAAAAGGTGCATGAACATGCAAGTTGCTGCACCTTTTACGTCTATATCGCGTTATTCTGCCATCACCTGATGCGGTGCTTACCCCAGGGAGCACCGGTAGATCCGCACCACCTTTTGGTTACATCTCGTCAATCCAATTGCATTAATCGCCGATACTGGCCGCTTCCCGCATAGAGTGCTTCAGTGATTCGGCCCAGGGCCACTTCAAATTTTAAAGACCCCCACCAGTTTGCTCAGTTCAAGGGCCATCTTGAGCATTTCGTCGGCACTGTCCTTGATGTGCTCGCTGCTTTTTGAGATCTCGATCGAGGCATTGTTGACCTGAACAATATCCTTGGCAATGGAGTCGGCCACCAGGGAACTCTGACTGACATTTTCGTTCACCTCCTGCAGCCCTTGACTCGCCTGTTCGATATTCTTGGCAATTTCCTCGGTGGCAACCGACTGTTCGGTCACCGCTGAAGCGATGGTGGCCACGATGGCGTTAACATTGTCGATAACTCCTGTTATCTCCTTGATTTCCTTGATAGTGTCTCCTGCTGTTCCCTGCACACCTGCGATCTGTTCTTTAATATCAAGGGTAGCGGCGGCGGTCTGTTTGGCCAGTTCCTTGATTTCGTTGGCAACCACCGCAAAACCCTTGCCCGCCTCACCAGCGCGGGCCGCCTCGATGGTGGCATTGAGCGCCAGCAGGTTAGTTTGTTCGGAAATTTCGGTAATCGCCTCGGTCACCCTGTTGATCGCCTGGGCGGCCTGTCCGAGTTCGGTCATCTTGGCGGAGGCGACTTCGGCTTTGCGCACCGCCTGCTCGGAGATGACCCTGGCCTGTTCAGCGTTGCCGGCTATTTCGTTGATGGTGGCGTTCATCTCTTCCGCTGCGCTGGCGACCATCGCGGTGTTGGTGGAGGACTGCTCCATGGCCGCAGCAACATTGTTGAGATTGGTGGTCATTTCCTCGGTAGCAGCGGCAACAGCATTGCTCCGCTCCGAACTTTCCCTGGCATTTTCCGACATGTCACGGGCCACCTTGGCTAAACTGTTGGAAGCCCCCTCCACCTGAGTGCTGTTGGCAACCACGCCTTTGATGATCCCCTGTAATTTTTCGATAAAGATATTAAAACCCGTGCCCAATTCACCGATCTCATCCTTGGTTTTGACCTCCAGACGTCGGGTCAGATCTCCTTCTCCCTGGGCGATGTCTTTCAGGCTCGCGGCCACATGATGCAGAGGGCGAACAATCCCGAAAGCAATGACCAGGATGATGGAAATGATAACCACAAAAACAGTGCCGGCACTCGCCGACATGGTCACAAGAGATGAGCGGACCTGGCTGTTCATCTCGCCGGCCATGGCTCCGACAAAGGTATCGATATTATCGATATAGACCCCGGTGCCGATCCACATCCGCGTTCCAGGAATCATCTCGGCATACCCCAACTTGGGTGTATCCTGGTTACCCGGCGGTTTGGGAAAGACGTACTGGACAAATCCGCCGCCCTTGCCTGCCTGCTCCATCAGCTCCTTGACGAAGTAGACGCCGTTTTTATCCTTCAGATCGCCCAGATCCTTGCCCTGTTTTGCCTTGGCCGGCGGCAGGACCACGTTGATGGTGTTCTCATAGACAAAATAATAACCGGATTGATCCCCCTCGAATCGGATATCGTCTACCAGCTTTCGGACCATTTCGATTTTCTTCTGTTGATCGTCGATGTCTTCAATAGCGTGGCCCACGGCAAGAGCCGCCGTGTGGGTCGCCACTTGCAGCTTGGCCTTCTGATCCTCGAGCATGACTGCACCGGTTTTTCCCAGACCCATGTCCCGGACCTTATGACTGTTGGTCACCGCAAACCACATCATCAGGCTGAACAAAAAAACTATAGATAAAATAACCAAGTACATTCTTCCTTTGACCGAAAATCGATTCAGCATGGTCCCTCCATTCGGGTTGTTCAGCGCTCAAAAAGATGAGGCAAAAAAGGAGCGTTTTTTTAAGGATATAAGGTACGCTTGGCGGTTGTCAAACTTTTCCCTGATGATGGATATTTCAACCGTTGAATTTCTTGCAGCTGACTCACCCGTAATCGCAGAAAAAGAGTCACGCCGTTCAATTTGCCCTGAAAGCTCTAACTCATGCTGATCTCTAACAATAAAAAACAACAGATCGCCAAAATTGGCGATATAAAACACTTTTCTCATTCAATTTAAAATAATTGACGATTTAACAATGCTTAAAGTGATATTTTAAATCGTAATATTTGGCGAACAAAGGTATGATATCGATACAATTCGTCAAAGGAGTCAACAATGAGCATCGATACATTCATGAGTGACGAGGCCGTGCTGCAGGAAATCGGCCGGAGAATGGCCCGACGGCGGGTAGAACTGGAATTAACTCAGGCGGCGCTGGCGGAACAAGCCGGGGTCGCCAAACGCACCGTGGAACGGATTGAGGCCGGGCTATCGACCCAGACCGCCAACCTGATCCGCATCTTCCGGGTGTTGGGTCTTATTGAGGGCCTGGCCGCCCTGATCCCGGAAACCGGGCCACGGCCGCTCGACTTGCTCAGGCTCAAAGGTAAACAGCGGCAGCGGGCTTCTGCAAAAAAAACCGCGAAATCGAACGGCGAGCCCTGGACCTGGAGTGAAGATCTATGAGCACGGTGGCTGAAGTGCGGCTCTGGGGACGCACCATCGGCGCAGTTGCCCTTGATGAAGGTGCGCAGGTGGCCTCCTTTGAGTACGATCCGGTCTTTGTCCGCAGCGGCATTGAGATCGCGCCGCTGACCATGCCGCTGGCATCTCGCGTCTACTCCTTCCCTGCCCTTGCCCCGGAAACCTTCCACGGCCTGCCCGGCCTGCTCGCCGACTCCCTGCCGGACCGGTTCGGCAATGCTTTAATTGATGCCTGGCTGGCCACCCAGGGCCGGAGTCCCAATTCATTCAATGCTGTCGAACGTCTGTGCTATACCGGCAGGCGCGGCATGGGTGCGCTCGAATACGCTCCGACGATTGGCCCCAGGGCACGGCAGGCCAGCCGCATCCGTATCGACCACTTGATTGAACTCGCCTCCAGCATCCTGACTCAACGCACCGATTTGAGCGGATCTTTTGCCGAAGGCGACAAAGGGGATGCCCTCAAGGACATCCTCCGGGTCGGAACCTCAGCGGGAGGGGCGCGGGCCAAGGCGATCATTGCATGGAACCCGGCCACCAACGAGGTTCGTTCCGGTCAGGTGCCGGCCGATCCTGGGTTTGAGCACTGGCTACTTAAATTCGACGGCGTTTCCGGCAACCGGGACAAGGAGTTGGAAGATCCCAAAGGATTTGGCATTATCGAATATGCATATTACCGGATGGCCAGGGATGCAGGCATCACCATGAGCGAATGCAGACTGCTTGTGGAAAATGGGCGCTCCCATTTCATGACTCGGCGTTTTGACCGCTTAACTGGCGGTGAAAAAATCCACATGCAGTCCCTCGGCGCCCTGGCACACTTTGATTTCAACCTCGCGGGCGGTTATGCCTACGAACAGGCCCTGTACGTCATCCGACAACTGGGCATGGGGATGCACTCTATCGAAGAGTTGTACCGGCGGATGGCCTTCAACATCCTGGCCCGTAACCAGGACGATCATGTCAAGAACATCGCCTTTTTGATGGACAAGACCGGCAATTGGTCGCTGGCTCCAGCCTTTGACCTGACCTATAGCTTTCAGCCGACCGGGCACTGGACTTCAACCCACCAGATGACAGTCAACGGCAAGCGCGACAACTTCACCCTGGAAGATTTTCGGGCCTGCGCCAAATCGGCGTCCATGAAGCGCGGCCGGGCCGAGACGATCCTGAAAGAAGTGCACGAAGCAGTATCACGATGGCCTGATTATGCTGAGGAGGCAGGGATATCGGCCGACTGGAGGAACCAAATCAGCCGCACCCATCGCCTGACCGATTTTGCCTGATTTGGCGCGAAGAACGGCATGTTCGCAACTGTCGATGCAGACGCCGCAGTTCCAGCAGTAAGGCGAGAGCGACTCGTCTATTCATTCCATGATAATGACCTATAATAATTCAAGATATCGAGCAACATCTACTCCAAAGTAATAACACTTCTATTTTCAGACTATTACAGAAAGAAGACTGGAAAAACGTTACCGTTGGGTAGCAATCAAAAAGAGAGTATGTTACCGTGCGGCCATACAAGGGCGTCACCGTCGAGCCGTGCACCTCTCTCCCAGGGGTTATTCCAGAGGTGATCATGACACTGAAGGGAAAATTCATCTTTGCCGTTGTTGCCGTTCTGACTCTGTCCTACGGACTGTTACTCATCTACGCTTCCCATTTGCAGAACCGCCTGGTCATTGGACAGGCCGAGCAGCAGGCCAGGATGCTGTACAAGCAGATCCTGCTGACCAGGCAGTGGGTTGCCGATCACCAGGGCCTGTTTTTAGTGCAATCGGAAACCACCCGGCCCAACATCTATCTCAACGAGCCGGTGATGACCACCGAAACCGGCTTGATGCTGGTGAAACGCAACCCGGCCATGGTCACCCGCGAGCTTTCCGAGTATGCCGCCAGAAGTGGGCTGGGCTGGTTCCGGGTCACCAGCCTGCAGCCGGTCAATCCGGGCAACGCTCCCGATGCCTTTGAGCAGGAAAGCCTGCACAGCTTCAGCAAAGGGGAAGCCGAACATCTGGCGATCGACCGGAATAACGATGGCCGGGTGCTTCGCTACGCCGCACCCCTGATCACGGACACCTCCTGCCTCAGCTGCCACAGCGAACACGGCTACCATACGGGTGATATCCGGGGTGTGCTCTCCATCTCCATTCCCATTGCCTGGGCTGACGCCTTCATCGAGACAAACAATCAAACCATTTTCTTGCTTGGCCTGCTCTCCGTGCTGGCGGCGGCGGCAGTGATGCTGATGCTGTTCAACCGACTGGTTGCCCGGCCGATGCACCAACTGTCAACGGCCATGACTGCTTTTCCCAAACAGGCAGTTGAAACCCTGGACCTACCGCTGGCCAACGATGAGATCGGCTGCCTTGGCACCAGCTTCCGAGCTCTCTGCCAACGGCTGTCCGCCTCCCAACAAGCCCTTGCCACTGCCGGAGAAAAAGGATTCCGTGCTGAAAAACTGGCGGCTCTCGGGCAACTGACCGCCGGTATTGCCCATGAAATCAATAATCCTCTGGCCGGGATGCTCAATTGCGTCAAATCGATGCAGCAGGAACCGGAAAACCTCGACCTGCAGAAACGGTACCTACCCCTGCTCCACAAGGGGCTCAAGCGAATCGAGCTGACCATGCGCCAGTTGCTCAACTACGGCCGGGTCGAACCCTTGCAGATCCATCAGGTCGATATTGACATGGTCATCCTCGATTGCCTGGAACTGCTGGGTCACAGGTTGCGCGACATCGTGGTCAATCTTGACCTGCGTTTCAACAATCTCTGCTGCATCGACAGTGAGGCCATCAAGCAGATTGTGATGAACATCGCCCTCAATGCTACCCAGGCCATGCCGGACGGTGGCCACCTCAACATTGCCAGCCGGGAGGAAAACAGTTTGGTGGTTCTGACCATTGAGGATACCGGAATCGGCATTGCCAGGGAGCTGCTGGAACGGATTTTTGATCCTTTTTTCACCACCAAGGAAGTCGGCGAGGGGACAGGTCTGGGCCTTGCGGTCACTCTGGCCATGGTACAGCGCCTAAACGGCCAAATCGAAGTCCAGAGTCAACCGGGCAGGGGCTCGACCTTTATCATTACTCTGCCAATCGACCGCCAATGCCTGAATTCCGAGAACAACAACCC
This sequence comes from Desulfobulbales bacterium, assembly GCA_038318785.1. GTDB lineage: Bacteria > Desulfobacterota > Desulfobulbia > Desulfobulbales > Desulfobulbaceae > Desulfobulbus. The sequence goes on from JBBQCO010000146.1 coordinate 6,453, forward strand.
ATCGCTGCGAGATTAAAACGTGAAACAGATACTGCTGGTTGAGGAGGATGAAATCATGCGCATCACAGTCTATGACCGGCTGATTCGTGAGCAGTGGCAGGTCGACACGGCAGTCAACGGCCGCGAAGCTCTGGCGCGCCTCGAGCAGAAGCATTACCACCTCATCCTCTCCGATATCCGCATGCCGGGCATGGGCGGCATGGAACTGCTGGAGCGCGCCCGACGTCATTCACCCCTGATCGACATCTTCATGATGACTGCCTACGGCTCGATTGAAGACGCCATTGCCTGCCTGCGTAACGGTGCCGACGATTACATCCTCAAACCGTTTGAAATGGACGACCTGATCATCCGTATCACCCGCATTTTCGAGATGCAGACCGTCCGGGCCCGCTGCGCCTCACTTGAGGAGCGCTGCCGCCAGGAACATCA
>JBBQCO010000147.1:0-6869 GCA_038318785.1 Desulfobulbales bacterium
CAAAGCAATCAACGACCCGAAGATGCGCAAATTTGTCGATGCCCTGGAGGAAGGAGTGCAGTACCTGATCAACCATCCGGACGAAAGCTGGAAGCTGTTCGTCAGCCATGGCCGGGAAAATCTGGACGATGAATTAAACCGGCGGGCCTGGAAGGATACCCTGCCGCGTTTTGCCCTGCGGCCCGGTGCGCTGGACAAGAACCGCTACAACCGCTTTGCCAAGTTTCTGCAAAAAGAAAAAATCGTCGCCAAGGTCCCGCCGCTGGACACCTGGGCCGTGGAATTGCCGTAGACTTCTGCCGTCCATGGACTTCCCCCGGTTTAGGCGAACATCCGGGCTCTTCGCTTTTTTGAGTGAGGAGCAGCGGTTGTTCCTTCGCGGAACCATTGGTGCATGGTACAATACCCGAGATTGAAACAACGCTCGATGACTCAACAAGGGAACGAGAAATTATGAAAAAAACAACCACCAGGTGGTCAGGGTTTATCAACAGCAGGACACTGCTCGCATTCGTCTGCACCGGTATTTTGACGGTCATGTCCCTTGGAGCGGCAAGGGCAGCCGATCTGCCGGGTGCCAAAGACCATCCGCTGCTCAAACGGTTCGGCGGTTCGGATATCGTGGGGTACGACATCAAGCGATTTGTCGAATACGACCTGCAAACCTCCACATTTACCACCTACGATCTTGATGCGAAAAAACGGGAATATGCAAGTCCGCCTCTCAAGCTTGAAGGCGCGCTGACCCGCATCTGGTATGAGGCTGCCGGCGATGCCAGCGGTGTGGAACTGCTGCGCAACTACGAAAATGAATTATCAGCCCAAGGGTTTGAAATTCTCTACGATTCAACCAAGGACAGTGCCGCGACCAAGTGGAACAATTTCTTGGCCTTCTTCAGCGGCATGAACATAAAGACCACCCGCAGCCATTATGTCTTTTACGCTGCTGACGCCAAAAGCATCAAAGTCATGAGCGCCAAAAAACAGCGGCCCGAGGGTGATATCTACGTCTCGTTGACCACGGTGGAATGGGGCAAGGACGATGCCACCTACAAATCCAAACGAGGGGCCTACATCGCAGTGGACATCATCGAGGTCAAACCCATGACCCAGAACATGGTGATGGTTAAGGCGGACGAGATGGCCAAATCCATTGCCTCCTCGGGACGGGTTGCCCTGTACGGCATCCTCTTTGATTTCAATAAAGCAGACATCAAACCCGAATCCAAACCAGCCCTGGAAGAAATAGCCAAGTTGCTGCAAGCCGATACCAATCTCACCCTGCATGTGGTCGGCCACACCGATAATGTCGGCAACTATGACGCCAACCTCACCCTTTCCAAACGACGGGCCGAGGCAGTCGTCGCCGCCTTGACCAGTGAACAGGGCATCAGCGCCGGCCGCCTGACCGCCAACGGTGTAGCCAATCTGGCCCCGGTTGCTGTTAACAGCACCGATGAGGGCCGCGCCAAGAACCGCCGGGTGGAGCTTGTGCCCCGGTAATTCTTCCGAGTAGTAAAAAAAAACGGGGATATCGGCTGTCTTGCCGATATCCCCTTTGTACTGTGCAGCAAGGTTACAAGGCCGAATGCACTCCTTCCCAGCCCGGCTCCGCCTTCCTTTCCCGCCTGTTTCTCCCTTACTTCTTGGCTGACTTTCTCAAGATTGCATAAATGGCCTGCTCAAGTTCCTGGTTGAAGGCATAGGGACGATCAAGCATCAGGAAATGATCGGTATCTTTGAGCGTAATGGTTTCAAATGATTGCATGTGGCGACGATTCGCCTCGTAATCGACCGGCCAGAGGTCGCCGTTGACGCTGAAGACCGGCACCTTAATGCCGTCAAAGATGCGGGCCGCCTCACCGGAAATGAACTGAACCATCATCTCCTCCATGGCGCTGAGGGCAACGAATGGCGGCGCTGAAGAAATGTCGGCCAGTATCCAGTCGCGGATTTGGGGATCGGTGCTGGGCAGAATCATGGCCTCTGCAAATTTACGACTTTCCCCCTGAAAATCATCGATCAAAGGGGCGATCATCTGGTCCAATTCGGCGCGGGTCATCGGATATTCGATGTTGTCAAAGGTATCGACGCCAATCAGGCCAATCACCCGCTCCGGCATCAACCGGGCCGCCTCGGCAATAACCGGCCCGCCCATGGAGTGGCCGACCAGAATCACAGTGGAACTGCCCGTGGCCTCGGTTACCGCCTGCACATCCTCGCCAAAGGCCCGCATGGTGTATCGGCCCCGGATCAGACCCGAATGGCCATGACCGGCGAGATCAAGGACTACCACACGGTATTTTTGGGAAAACTCTTCCACCTGGGATCGCCAGTAGCGTGAATCGCAACTCCAGCCATGGACAAAGACCAAGGTGGGCTCGCCCGCACCGTAGACCTCATAGGAAATGGGCGTCCCGTCCTTGGAAATGGCCACCTGCGGCCAAGGAGTTGTTGCCGGGCCGGCCTGGATCGTTGTTGCCGCCAGCAGGAAGGCCAGCAGCAGACTGGTCAAAACAGATGCCCTCTGGGTGAACGACTGGTGAAAAAATCCGTGGGGCTTGGGTGTTATCATGGTTCCTCCTTGATTATAGGTGAGACGCACTGAAAAAACTTGAGGGCAGATCGCCACCGGCAAGGCGATCCCTAGCGGTTCTTCCTTATTGGATTTCCAGGGGCCGAATGACCGTGATCCACGGCTCATACCGATTGCCGTAGACTAACTCCACCTCGTAACTCGGTGGTTTCCATTCGCTCGGCGGCGGTTTCTGCTGTGGCGGAATTGCTTCCAGCACCAGCCGATGTTCCAGGGGCACATGCACCTTGTCTGGGCTGATCGATTCGAGGTACCCGGCTGCCCACTTCCGGTCCCCCTCATTGCGGTAGGTCAGACTTACCACCCCCCGGGTAACGATGAATCGTGAGGCATCGTTGTACATTGCCCTGAGTTGCCGGGGATCGGTGCCGGCATCAACAGCAAACAACCGCGACTGGGTGAGTTCTTCCGATCGAACTCTCTTTTTTGCCTGTTGCCGCGACGAGAGCAAACCTTTATCCGCCGGATTGGCTCGCAATGCTTCTTCCTCTTTTTCCAAGGCCCGCTCCGCTCGCCTGACGGCATCCCGGTACGCCGGACCGTTGTACTCAAGCGCCACAAAGACTTCCCTTGACTCAGACTCCCTGTCTCTCAGGTTGCCGGACGAAGCGCCGTCGACAAATCGAAACCCCAGTTGCTCAAGCTTTTCGCCTTTCAGCCAGAAGGGCATGCGATCATTGACGTCGTTTTCTTCCCTGCCCAAGGCCCGCCAAGCCAAACGCAGACGCAAGCCACTGTTTTCCTTTTCCAACACATTGATCTTCGGCAGTTCTCGCTCAGTCAGCCACAGACGGGCATCAGGAATGCCCTTTCGGTTGTCCTCCACCCCAGAGAGCACCGTAAAGTTCACCCCTGCCAGCAGGACAAATCCGGCGGCAAATAAAAGACCGGTGATAAGGGATGATTCCATGCCGCTCCCTCCCCTTTTAGACGGATGGAAGCATGCCGCATCCATTTCAAAACCAGCAGCATCAGGATCGCAGTCATTCCTATTGCCAGGAAAAACTGATATTTGGGCATCCAGTCCCACCACCAGTCATAAAACTTGGTGTAGAGAAAAAGGGTGAAGAAGGTGTTGCCGGTATTGACCACCTCAGGCCAGCCTTTTCTGATGCCGAGTGCGATAGCCAAGGCACTGACAACAAAGCCGGTGATCTGGTAGAGGTACTCAATCTGCTCTTTGGGCAACTCAAGATAACTGATGCCGCCCCAATTGCTGAGAATCAGCACCGGCAGAAAAAAGAGCAACATCGCGAACACCCGGTACACAATGGCAAAACCGGTGTATCGCCGATGCGGCAGAAGGGGAACCAGGAAAAGACACAAGGCGGCAGGGAAAAAACTCTCCGGCCGCTCACCAAACGAGATCCAATAGCAGCCATTCCAGGTGGCCGCCTGCGCCGACAGAAATGCAGCGAAACTGACAATGCCCATGGCCAGCAGCAGGCGGGCATCGGCGGCGTAGGCGAGAAGAAAGGCGAACATCGCCCAGGTGAGCAAGGCATTGGGGGTGGGCGCAATGTTGAAAATCTGACCGAGCAGGGAAAGATTGAGCACAAAACACATCAGACTGACGAGGGCGAACAGTTTGGAAAAATACCCTGATTTTTCCAGCCGGACCGCACCGATGGTGAGCACCAAACCCAAAAAAGGCATGGCCACCAGGATGATCACCTGGGTTTTAGTGGCAATCCCGCCCCAGTACTGCAAATAAAAAAAGTAGACACTGGCCGCCAGCCCCAGGGCACCGAGGAAGGAGGTAATGCGCATGCCGAAGCTGAGTTGCTTCTCTTGATTGGTGGCGTCGATGTCGAAGGCGGCGGCCAGGCGTTCCAGAAGCTGACCGTGATATCGGGCTAGGGATGCCTGCTGGCCAGGATCAAGGGTGACAACATGCTCCCGCTCGATGATGCCCAGTTCAGCGCGAAAGGACTCAATCTGGTCGGCCCGCTGCTGCGCTTCGGTTTTTGATCGTATCTGCATAGTATTGCTTTGAGAAAATGGTGCTTGACGTGCTCTTCACCGTGCAAGAAACCGCTGCAGCGCCTCGGCAATGTGGCCGATCTGCTGCGGGCAGACCGAGTGGTCCATGGGGTAGGTACGGAAGGCCACGGCATAGCCGCGATCTTTGAGAAATTCGGCGGCCCGGATACCCAGCGCCTGGGGCACAACCGGGTCGTGGAGGCCGTGCTGGATTTCAATCGGCAGGTCGCGGTTGGCCTCGCTGAGGGTAATGGAATCGCTGGTGGCAAAATAGGTCGACATGGCAATGAGGCCACCGAGTGGTTGGGGGTGACTGAGGCTCACCTGATAAGCCACAGCCCCACCCTGGGAAAAACCGGCCAGGATGATCCGACGGGTGTCGATGCCGCGTTCCAGCTCGCGGTCAACGAGGCGGTTGATGGCCGCGGCTGAACCCAGTAACTGGGCAGCATCGACCTTGCGGTCGATATCCATTTCCAGGATGTCGAACCAGGCGGGCATGACGTACCCGTTATTGACCGTCACCGGAATCGAGGGCGCATGGGGAAAGATGAACCGGATGCCTAAGGCCTCCGGCAGGTTCAATTCCGGGACGATGGGCGCAAAGTCATGACCGTCGGCGCCAAGACCGTGCAGCCAAATGACGCTGGCATCAGGGTTGCTGCGTGTTTCCTGCTCAATGGCCGGTAAAAGGGACATACAAACCTCCGCTGTGATGAGTGGATGGAGAAGGGGGAGCGCCAGGATGCGCCACTATAGCACGATTGCGACCCAATGTTCAATAATGCTTTTGAAAAACAGCAGGTTGCGCGGATGCTGAAGAAGTTATTCACCCCAGATCCGGCTGGTTTTGGGCAGAGATGCGGCAGAGTACGGCTCTGACGGAGGCGACCACCTCGCGGTGGATGAAGGGCTTGCAGATGTAATCGTCCGCACCCAGTTTCACGCCGAGCAGCCGATCGATCTCCTCGATCGGGGCCGTGACTCTTTACAAAAATTAACAGCAAAAAGACCACGCTAGACCTAGGCTTTCCGTCCCTCATGCGATATTGTTTGGCGGAAATGGCGTGGTTTCCGGCTAGTTGCGCGCGAAACCCCAGACCTTCCAAGCAAACCGCACATTGTCTTTCTTTCCGGTATCAGGTGAATTTTTGAATAAAACGACTGTAACTAAAAAATACCGCTGGCGTTATTGGCTGTTGGTGGCGGGTTTGGTGATTCTCGGAGCGGCAACCGCTTTTTTTTATTTCCGAGGCGACAAGCAACCCGGTTACATGACCGCACCGGTCAGCCGGGGCGATATTGAAACCACGGTACTGGCCAGCGGCACGGTGGAATCGGATAATCTGGTCAGTGTCGGCGCCCAGGTTTCCGGCCAACTCGAATCGTTGAAAGTGGAACTGGGCGATACGGTCAAGGCCGGGCAACTGGTCGCCCAAATCGACAGCCTGCCGCAGCAGAACACCCTGCGCACCAAAACCGCAGCCCTGGCGGCGGTCCGGGCCCAGAAACAGGCCAAGGAGGCCTCGCTGGCCCTGGCGGAGCTGACCTACAAACGGCAGATGCAAATGCTCAAAGGAGAAGCCGCCTCCCGTGAAGATTTTGAAACCGCGGAGGCCAATCTCAAGGTGCTGCGTTCGGAGATCGCCGCCCTGGACGCTCAGATCGAACAGGCCAAAATTGCCGTCGATACCGCTCAACTGGACCTGGGCTACACCAAGATCAGCTCGCCCATCGACGGCGTGGTGGTTGCCATCATCACCAAGGAAGGGCAGACCGTTAACGCCAACCAATCGGCCCCGACCATTATCAAGGTGGCCCGGCTTGACCAGATGACCATCAAGGTCGAGATCTCCGAAGCTGACGTGGTCCGGGTCAAGCCAGGGCAAAAAGTCTATTTTACCATCCTCGGCGAGCCGGACAATCGCTACCCGGCGGTTTTGAAATCCATCGAGCCGGCCCCGGAATCCATTGCCACTGAAAGCTCGTCGGGCAGCTCCGCCAGCACATCCGCCAGTTCCTCCAGCACTGCCATCTTCTACATGGGTATCCTCGATGTACCCAATACCGACGGCAAGTTGCGCATCTCCATGACCACCCAGGTCAATATCGTCCTGGGCGAGGCCAAGAATGCACTGCTGATTCCTTCAGCCGCCTTGGGCGACAAGGGGAAAGACGGCTCCTACCCGGTGCGGATAGAGGCGGGTCCGGACAAGATTGAAGAGCAAAAAGTGAAAATCGGGATGAACAACAATGTCCAAGCCGAAGTGCTCGAAGGCCTAGCCGAGGG
>JBBQCO010000148.1:0-6841 GCA_038318785.1 Desulfobulbales bacterium
GGTTACAGACTACACACCTACAGACTATCGACCTAAAAAATCCCCCGGTGCAGCCCACCCCTGTTTCCCCTGACTTGGCCTGTGCGGGCTGCACCGGTTTTGCACACTCTTTGTAGTGAGAACCAGTTACGCTGTGGTTGGCGTTGCGGGACGCGAGGTTGCGTCCCGCATTCACGTTCCCCCTGGAAAAGAGGGGCAGGGTCTTTCACTCCTTGTGACCCTGCTCCTCTGATCCAATTCCAACCAGAAACGACCAATTCGTACAAGTGTTGACAGGAGGGAAAAGGCGCACTAAATTGCTGGCAACATATTGAATCTTTGTTTTTTTACAACACGCCCACTGTCTATCGTCACGGGTACGGGTTCCCCCCCCTTGAGCCCGGTTATTCTTTTTTTTGGAGAGGAGGTATTGTATGGCTGATACAATTTTTCGTGTGAACATGTCGGACCTGAGTACCAAGGTCGAAGCTGTACCCGAGGGATGGATGGGCCTGGGCGGACGCGGTCTGACCTCAACCATCGTCGCCGCCGAAGTCAAACCCACCTGTCACCCGTTGGGAAAAAATAATAAACTGGTTTTTGCCCCGGGCCTGCTTTCCGGTACCCAGGCAGCCAACTCCGGCCGCCTCTCGGTCGGTGCCAAAAGCCCCCTGACCGGAACCATCAAAGAATCCAATTCCGGCGGCACCTCGGCGCAGATGCTGGCTAAATTGGGTGTCAAAGCCTTGATTGTCGAGGGTAAACCGGCCGACGACAGCAAGTGGTACAGCCTGCACGTCAATGCCAGCGGCGTCACCATCAAGGAAGAAACCGAGGTGGTCGGCCTGGGCAATTTTGCCGTAGTTCAGACCCTTAACAAACGGTTCGGCGACAAGGTCGGGGTCATCACCATCGGCCCAGCCGGCGAAATGAAAATGCTCGGGGCCAATATTTCGGTCAAAGACCCGGACAGCCATATGCGTTCCCATGGTCGCGGCGGTCTTGGCGCAGTCATGGGTTCTAAAAAAATCAAATTCATCGCTGTTGAACCCACCGACCGCAAAATCGAGATCGCCGATCCCGAGGCCTTCAAGGTTGCCAGCCGCACCTTTGCCAAGGCCCTGATTGACAATCCCATCAGCAAGGCCCTGGGCCAATACGGCACCAACGTCTTGGTCAACATCATTAATGAATCCGGCGGCCTACCTACACGCAACTTCACCAGCGGCCAGTTCGAAGGCCACGAGGCTGTTTCCGGCGAGACCATGCACGACACCATTGTTGCCCGTGGCGGCAAGCCGAAACACAACTGTCATCCCGGTTGCGTCATCAACTGCTCGCAGATCTATGCCGACGCCAAAGGCCAGTACAAGACTTCAGGCTTTGAGTATGAGACCATCTGGGCCCTAGGGGCCGACTGCGGCATCGATAATCTAGATTATGTGGCCGAAGCGGACAGTCTGATGGACGATATCGGTGTCGATTCGATCGAAATTCCGGTGGCCATCGGCGTGGCCATGGAAGCAGGTGTGCTCAAATTCGGCGAAGGCGCCGAGGTGTGCCGCATCCTTAAAGATGAGGTCGCCAAGGGTACCCCGCTAGGGCGAATCATCGGCAACGGAGCTGGTTCGGTCGGCAAGGCCTTCGGCGTCACCCGGGTGCCGGTGGTCAAGAATCAGGCTATCCCGGCCTACGATCCTCGTGCCATCAAGGGTATCGGCATCACCTACGCCACCTCGACCCAGGGTGCCGATCACACCATGGGCTACACCATTGCCACCAACATCCTTGGTGTCGGCGGCAAGGTCGATCCGCTGAGCAAGGAAGGGCAGGTGGAACTGTCGCGCAATCTACAGATCGCCACTGCTGCCATCGATTCCACCGGGATGTGTCTGTTTGTTGCCTTTGCCGCCCTGGACGATGCCACCTGTTTGCCGGCCTTGATCGACCTGCTCAATGCCCGTTACGGCATTCATCTGGTCGCCAATGATGTCACCAACCTCGGCATGAGCATCCTCAAAACTGAGCGGGCCTTCAACCTGGCCGCCGGGTTCACCAACAAGGATGACCGGTTGCCCGAGTTTTTCTCCGAGGAACCGATCGCACCTCATAACGTGGTCTGGGATATCACCGACGAGGCCATTGACTCGTTCTGGAATTTTTAACGGCTCTCTTCGAGCAACAACCTTGTTCTGTCAATTTCGAGCTGAGCGAGAAGTCCCGGTTGAATAAGAGATTTCTCGGCGCTGTGCTCCTCGAAATTGACAGAGCGAGCGTTTTTACCGCCTCAAGCCAACGCCTTCAACAAATCAAAAAACGTATGCAACTCACGGTCAAACTGTTCGCCTACTTCAGGGATAACCGCTTCAAGCAGCAGCGCATGGACTTCCCCGAGGGCACCACGGTGGAAACGATCATCCGCTCCCTCGGGGTGCCGCTCGATGAGGTCGGCGTGACCATGATCAATTCACGCCACTGCGAATTGCACCAAGTTCCGGCCGAAAACGACCAGTTGGCCATTTTTCCCAATATCGGCGGGGGATGATTTTCCCGCCGATTTCTCTGCTTCATTTTCCCTTCTCAGGCGGCATATTCCCTGCTCCAATTCACCGATTCCGTGCTATAGTCGAACGCATGGCCACCGTATTTGTGTCGCCAATGACGCCCATCGCCGGTTGATTGTGGTTCCGGCAACCGTTTCCCTGCTCCGAATGCGCAACGGAGCATTGCCCAGGCAAGGAAAACATGAACGATTTTTTCAAACTGATTAGTCCCTCCGATTTCGTCGCCCTGTTTACCGACTTTGCACCGCTTGAGCCCGAAATGGTCGCGGTCGGCGCCGCCCGTGGCCGCATTTTGGCTGAGGAGTTGGTCAGCGGCGAGGCCTTACCGCCTTTTTCCCGATCCACCATGGACGGCTATGCGGTCCGGGCTGCCGATACTTTTGGTTGCTCCGAGTCGGAAACCGCCCTGTTGACGGTGATCGGTGAAATTGCCATGGGTGCATCGGGTCAGGCCCTGAGCCTGCGGCCCGGGCAGACGGCACGCATCTGGACCGGCGGTGAGCTGCCCCAGAAGGCGGACGCCGTGGTTATGGTCGAGTACACTCAACCCTTTGACGAAGAAACGGTGGCGATTTTCCGGCCCGTGGCTCCAGGGGAAAATGTTATCCGGGCCGGTGAGGATTACGCCCCCGGCACAGCGATCCTCGACCGGGGTAGCCGTTTGCGGCCCCAGGATCTGGGGGTGCTCTCCGGCCTAGGCATCACTTCGGTTCCGGTGTATCGCCGACCCCGGGTGGCGATTCTTTCCACCGGTGACGAACTGGTGCCGGCCGACCAGACTCCACCTCCGGGCAAGATTCGCGACATCAACTCCACCACCTTAGCGGCCCTGGTCGAAGAGACCGGCGGCATCCCCCTGGTGCACGGCATCTGCGGCGACGATTTTGACCGGATGCTGACTGTCTGCACCGAGGCCCTCAATGATGCCGACGTGCTGCTCCTCTCCGGCGGCAGCTCGGTGGGCCAGCGTGATTTCACCCAGCGGGTTTTTGCCGCCATGCCAGGCAACCAGATGTTGGTGCACGGGGTTTCGGTTCGGCCAGGTAAACCCACCATCCTCGCCCGCCAAGGCAACAAGGCCCTGTTCGGCCTGCCCGGCCACGTTGCCTCGGCCCTGGTGGTCTTTCACTGCTTTGTCCGGCCGCTGTTGCGCCAATACTCTGGTTTGGGGGCAACGCTGGGACTCAGAACGGTCAAGGCGATCACCGGCCAACAGATTCCCTCGGTCATTGGCCGGGAAGACTATGTCCGCGTCCGCCTGACCCCGCAGGACAACGGCGCCCCACCCCTGGCCACTCCGGTCTACGGTAAATCCGGTCTGCTCAATCCCCTGGTCCGGGCCGATGGGCTGCTGCCCATTGGCCGTGATGTCGAGGGGCTCGATAAAGGTGTCATGAGTCCCGTTCTGCTCTTTCCCTAAGGATCCTTTTTCAATCGGAAACACGCCATGCAACGAAAAATCTATCTCCAGATGCATTCCCGGGAAGAGGCCCAGCAGCTGTTCTGGTCCCGTTTTTCCACCCATTCGATTGGCGAAGAAACCATCGCCTCACGCTCGGCCCTTGGTCGGGTGACCGCCGGGCCGGTTAGCGCCCGTTTCTCCTCGCCCTCGTTTCATTCCGCTGCCATGGACGGCCTGGCGGTGCGAGCCGAAGACACCTTTGGTGCCACCGACGAGACGCCGGCGACCCTGCGATTCGATACCGGCGAGGCGGTGATGATCAATACCGGCTACCCGCTGCCGACCGAGAAGAACGCAGTGATCATGATCGAGAATGTCCTGCTCAGTGAGGACGGCAAGAAAGGGTTGATCCGCGCGCCGGTCTATCCCTGGCAGCATGTCCGCAAGGTGGGCGAGGACATCGTGGCCACCGAATTGCTTTTTCCCACCGGCCACCAGATCCGCCCGGCCGATATCGGCGCCCTGATTACCGGCGGCTGCGCCACAGTCAGGGTGCGTAAACGACCCAAGGTGGTGATTATCCCCACCGGCAGTGAATTGGTCACCCTGGAAGACTCTCCCGACGCCATCCCGCCGGGCAAAACCATTGAATCAAACGCAATAGTCCTCGCTGGTCTGGCCGCACAGGCCGGAGCCCAGGTCGAGATCACACCGATCATCAGTGATGAGTTCGACTCGATAAAAACTCATCTCGCCGCTGTTCTCGCCACCGATGCCGATCTAGTGATCATCAATGCCGGTTCTTCGGCCGGCAGCGCCGATTACACCGTGCGGATCATTGAGCAATTGGGCGAGGTCCTGGTGCACGGAATCACCATCATGCCCGGCAAACCCACCATTTTGGGAGCGATTGCCGGTAAACCGGTGGTCGGCATTCCCGGTTATCCGGTGTCGGCGATCATCGCCATGGAGCAGATGGTTGTCCCCCTCCTGGCCCGGATGCAGGGTGTTTATGTGGCGCCGCCGGTCGCCGTTAAAGCAATTCTGGCCAAGGATCTGCCTTCGCGCTCGGGCATTGAAGAATTCCGGCGGATGATCGTTGGTCGTATCGGCGTTCATTTCGTGGCGGTGCCGCTCAAACAGGGCGCTGGTGCCATCACCACCCTGACCCGCGCCAACGGTATTTTGCGCATAGCCGCCGCCTCCGAGGGCGAAATGCACGGCCGCGAGGTGGCAATCGAGTTGCTCGTGCCCCAACCGCAGGTGGAGCGGACCCTGCTTTGCACTGGCAGCCATGACCTCTGCCTGGATGTGCTGAACGATTTTCTCCGCAAGCAGGACCCGGCCTATCCTCTGGCTTCGACCCACGTCGGTAGCCTGGGCGGCATCATGGCGCTCAAACAGGGGATGTGCCATCTTGCTGGTTCTCACCTGCTCGACCCCAAGGATGGCTCGTACAACACCAGCTATATTCGCAAACATCTGGCTGGGCGCGATATCCGTATCGTCACCCTTGTCCACCGCGAGCAGGGATTCATCGTTGCCCAAGGGAACCCGAAGAATATCACCGGCGTCCGCGACCTGTTCGGTGCCGGTGTCCGCTTTATCAACCGTCAGGCCGGTTCCGGCACCCGGGTGCTCCTTGACTACGAGTTGAGCCGCAACGACCTTGATCCGGATGGCATCCAGGGCTATGAGCAGGACGAATACACCCATATGGCCGTGGCGGTGGCGGTGCTCTCCGGTAAGGTGGATGTGGGGTTGGGGATTAAGAGCGCGGCCAGGGCCCTGGGGCTTGATTTTGTGCCGCTGGTGGAAGAACGCTATGACCTGCTCATTCCTGGCGAGATGTTCGATACCCCGATGATTCAGGCGGTGCTGGCGGTGATCAATACGCCGCTGTTCAAGCAGACGGTGGAAGGGATGGGCGGATACTCGACCCGGGAGACGGGGCATCTGGTTCTGCTCAACTGAAAAGAAAGTTTCGCCTGATTATCGCTCGTTCACCATAAAATCGGTGTCCTTCAGGTCGATATGCATCCAGTTGTTGTGCAGGGTGGAGGGGAGGCCGAGGAGGAGTTTGACGGTTTCGGCGGCCTGCAGGCTGGCAATGACGGCGACCGCGAAGGAAAGCACCGAGGGTGCCGGACCCTCAGCCATGCGCTGCGGATAGAGGTGTTCGATCAGGTCGCCTCCGGGCAATTGCACGCCCAACTGGCCGTACCAGCCGCTGATCGCACCGTGCACCAGGGGCGTACGCCGGCGATTGCACAGGGCCGCCAGATCGCGCCGGGCCTGGATGTTGTCGAGGCAATCGACCGCCACATCGACCTGCAATGATTCTTTCTCACTGGCAATTCTGAAATCCACTGGGAAAGCGGTGACCTTGCTGAAGGGATGGATGTTGGTTGCCCGGCTGGCCGCGACCTCGGCTTTGTTTTGTCCTAGGGTCGATACAAGGGCGTTGAGCTGGCGATTGCAGTTGCTCGGAGAAAAGACATCGGGGTCAAAGAGGTGCAACTGGCCCACCCCGATGCGCACCAGTTCCTCGATCACATAGCCCCCCAGACCGCCGCAGCCGATCACCGCCACCCGCTTTTTTTGGAGAAGGTGCTGTTGTTCGTCGGTCAAAGAACCTTGGTTACGGGCAAAATAGTCGGTAAAAGAGGACATGGCGCGGCCTTAAGGATGAAGGAATGATGGCATGACCGCAAGGTACCGACGACTGTACCGGCTGTCAATTGCTTCGCAAGCAATCGCTGCGTTGATGACAGGAAGAAGCCACCAGGAAAAGACGTTATAAAAATGATGGAACCATCAACACAATCAGAAAACGCCAGGCAAACCAGGCCTTCGGGCACCATGCGCTGGCTCGGTATTGCGGCGCGAACCGGCC
>JBBQCO010000149.1:0-6837 GCA_038318785.1 Desulfobulbales bacterium
TGGACAGGCGAAAGCGCGGCGCAAGCCGATCAACAGGGAATAAGGGATGCCATGAGCAACACCAAACACCGACTGACCAACTCCTCCAACCTGCGTAAACGGGCCGAAGAAAAAGCCAGTGAAAAGGTCGTTACTTCAACCGCCGACCTCGCGGCTCAGTCGCCCGAAGAAAGAGGGGCGATCCTGCATGAATTGCGGGTGCATCAAATCGAGCTGGAGATGCAAAACGAGGAACTGCGCCGGATCCAAGCAGAGTTGGAAGCTTCGCAGGCGCGTCTCGCCGATCTCTACGATTTTGCACCAGTTGGCTATCTGACTGAGAGCGAAACGGGAATGGTCGTGGAAGCGAACCTCACCGCCGCCAGCCTGTTAGGGGTGAACCGGGGCTCGTTGTTACGGCTCGCGTTGAGCCGCTATATTCTGCCTGAAGATAAGGACATCTATTACCACCATCGTCAACACCTCCTTGAGACAGGAGGGCCGCAGATATGTGAACTGCGAATGCTGCGGCCTGCCAGCCCGCCTTTCTGGGCACGACTGGAAGCAATTGCTGCCCATGACCAAAAGGGCGTGCCCCTATACCGCGTCATTCTCAGCGATATCACCGCATCTAAACGGGCGGAGGAAGGGCGACAAAAGCTCAAGGAGCAACTGGCGCATATCCAACAGATGGAATCGATGGAACGGCTGGCTGGCGGCGTGGCCAACGATTTTAACAACATGCTGGGCATTATCCTTGGGCATGCCGAAATGGCCTTGGACCATGCGGACCCGGATCAGCCTTTTTTTGCCAATCTGCAGGAAATCGGCAAGGCGGTCGATCGCTCCGCGAATCTGACCTGGCAGTTGCTTTCTTTTGCCCGCATGCAGACGGTTGCCACCGAGGGGCTCGATCTCAAAGGGACCGTGGAAAAAATGCTTACGAAGCTGCGGCGCCTCGTCGGCAACGACATTGATCTGGTCTGGATAGCTGAGGCAGGATTGTGGCCGGTGACGATGGATGTCTCCCAGATTGAACAAATCCTGGTCAATCTCTGCGTCAATTCCCGGGATGCGATCACGGGCAAGGGACAGATAACGGTCGAGGTTAAAAACGCACTCTGGAAAGCCGAAGACAACGTCAATCAAGTGGGCTTTCCCCCAGGCGAATATGTAGCGATCGTGGTCAGCGACAACGGCTGCGGCATCGTGGGGGAGAGCGTGGACAAGCTGTTTGAACCCTTTTTCACCACTAAAAAAGTGGGCCAGAGCGCAGGCCTGGGGTTGGCTATTGTCTACGGCATCGTCAAACAGAATAACGGGTTCATTAATGTCTACAGTGAGCCGGCCCTCGGTACGGTTTTTAAGATCTATCTGCCCCGTCATGGGGCCAGTGTCGTGGCGCTGGGGCAGGGCGAGCAGAAAGAGCTTGCCGGCCGGAACGAGAAGGCCATCGGCACATCCGGCAAACCGGTGCATGCGAGAAAAAAATTGGAGAAGAGTGATGCTGTTTTGTGAATACATCTTCAGCTAGAGGACGTTCCCTCGCATTTGGTTGCGGCGAAAAATACGGGAACGCTCTCTTGATGAGTTTGGCTTCCTGATCCGGCCCGACTGGGGGGTGTTGGGAACTCTGCTCTGTTCTTTCAGCGATAAACACCATGGAGATTCCAAACGTGAACAAAAAAACCAGGGCGCTCGTGATCGCTCTCATCGGCTTGAGTGTGCACTTTGCGGCCTCCCTGTGTGCAGGCGAGACTGATCAAAATTTGCTCGACCAGAAAAGCGCCGAAAAAATACAGCTCCAACAGGAAACGTCCAATGCTCCGCATCCCGATGCCCCGCCGCCTTCTTTCCATGAAATTCTAGAAAAGGCGGAACAAGGCAACGCGCAGGCTGAGTATCTGCTTGCGCGAAGGTATTATTTTGGCGAGGGCGTGACCCAGGATAGGGAGAAGGCAGCTCAGTGGCATACTAAAGCGGCCGATCAGGGCCACGCAGCGGCGCAATATGTTCTCGGGCTGTTGTACAGCACGGGCGATGGCGTGCATCAAGATAAGAAAAAGGCTGTGGAATGGATTACCAGGGCGGCGGGCCAAGGCTTGGCCGAAGCGCAATTTGCCTTGGGGATGATGTACCAAACCGGAGAAGATGTTCCGCAGGATACCCAAAAAGCGGCGGAGCTGATTTCCAAGGCGGCTGCTCAAGGAAATGAAGAGGCTATGAAAAAAGCAGCTGAATACAAGTTGTAATTCGCCGTTGCATGCAAGCTGTCCTTGCCGGCACGGAGCGTTCGCGCGGTCACAAGGACAAGTCGGAACAAGAGCAATCATCAACGCCCCCCTTCATGACGCCTGGTTGCCGTCCATAGCCACCGTGCTCATATCCTTGCCAGGAAGAGCGTCAAGCCCCCCTTTGTAACGAAAATAATTGCAACGATTGTGAGACGCGCAACACTTTTATCCGGCTTGGTCCTGCTCAAGCAGAAGGTAAAAAATCTGATAAACCGCTATTATTTCGTTGTTTCATTGAACAAGGTGGCCATTTGCCCTTTTAGGCACTGAACTTGCGTTAAGAGAGACAAAGGGAGACGTCTGGTAAGTCTGCATCACCAGCCAACGTATCCAAGAGAGACCCAGAGGCACCGCCTCTGGCGGGGTAATGGGAGCAAAGTACATGTTTGCAAGCGATTACCTCGCCCCCATTCAACAGGAGATGAAGATGAACTACGAAGAACGCGATGCCTATGGCATTTACCACCGCTCCACCGAGGGTGGACCGGGGCCTGACCTGATGGGAGCTAATACCCTCATTGGCAACGATGTTTTAAACCATAAAGGCGAAGGTATTGGTGACATCAAGGAAATCATGCTGGACGTGCGAACCGGCGAAGTGCGCTATGCAGTGCTGTCCTTTGGCGGCTTTCTCGGCATGGGCGAAAAACTTTTCGCGGTGCCATGGGTTGCGCTGACCCTTGATACAAGCAACAAATGCTTCGTTCTCAATGTGGAGAAGGAGCGGCTGACCAAGGCGCCGGGATTCGACAAAAACAAGTGGCCGGACATGGCAGATCGAGCCTGGTCCAAAGAAATTCACTCCTATTATGGGGTTGAACCGAATTCGGACGCCACCCCCATCTAACCAATCTTTACGTTGGTGCCCGACGGCTCCTCCGCTTTCAAGCTTACGGTTGTGCGGAGACGCGTCACAACGGCGCTCTTGCAATCGCACGATCTACAAAAAATTAAAAGGAGAATTATTAATGAACAAAGGGAAATTTCAAGTAAAAGCAGTGTATTCCACCGTTCTGATGGCAACTGCCTTCGCTCTGTTGCTGTTCAGTGCGCCGGTGTACGCATCGACAACAGATGACCGCATCGAATCGTCTGCCAGGGATTCCTACATCTTTAAGAATTACCTCAATAATGATGCCATCAAGATCACCTCCAAAGAGGGCGTCGTTACCTTGACCGGGAACGTCACCGAAGAACCCCACAAAAAGTTGGCAGCGGAAACTGTGGAGAGCTTGCCCGGCGTGAAGAGTGTCGACAATCAGCTGGTGCTCAAAGATGAAAAAAACGCGGGCAACATGGACGCCTTGGTCAAAGAACGGGTGAAACTTGAGATGCTGTACCATCGCAACCTGAGTGCCACCAAATCCGAGTTTCAGGTGAAAGACGGGGTCGTCACTGTCCGCGGAGAAGCTGCGAGCAAGGCCCAGATCGATCTGACCACGGAATACATCAAGGATGTTGATGGCGTCAAAGACGTGAAAAACGAAATGGTCGTGGCCAATGCGGGAAAAACCGTGACTGAAAAGGTCGAAGACGTGGGCACATCGATCGATGATGCGTCCATCACCGCCTTAGTCAAGGCGACCCTGTTGTATCATCGGTCGACCAGCGCCCTCAACACCAAGGTGGAGACGGTCGATGGCATGGTCAAATTAACCGGCACCGCTAAAAACGCCGCCGAGATGGATTTGGCCACCAAATTCGTCAAAGACGTCCATGGGGTTAAGAGCGTGGTCAACAACATGATCATCGAAAAGAAAGATCCTGCAACCAAGTAAAACCGAAAGCCTGGTTGCCGGCCGGATGCAAGATCGCACCAGCCGGCAACGGGCGGCCCGTTCAATCGGGAAGGAGGAGCACATGTTATGGACAATCGCGGTGGTTCTATTGATTCTGTGGGCGCTGGGACTGGTGAGCAGCTACACCATGGGAGGGATGATTCATATCCTCCTGGTCATTGCCCTGATTGTGATTGTGGTCAATTTCCTGCAAGGCCGCAGAGGTTTGTAGCAGAGGGTCAGAGCATGGAACAGCATGAAAACATAACCGAGAACAGGTGTTGTCCCCCATCACTCGATGGGCGAAAATGTCAGTTCTCTTTTACAGGAGGCAGTATGACCTTACTCAATAATCTTATCAAAGTGGGAGGATCGGCCGTGATTCTAAAAGAAATTGCTGACCGAATAGCCGGTACAAGAATTAACCGCGAACAGACCCTGCGCCGGAAGAATGCCGGAATGCTGGCGCTCGGCGTGGCCATTGGCGGCACGGTTGGGGCGGTTGCAGGTCTCCTTTTTGCGCCCAAGGCCGGAAAGGAAACGCGTGAGGATTTAAGCCGGGTCAGTTGCCAGGCTTGGGGAAAAGTGAAAGATAATGTTTCCACCACCGGACACCGGTTAGTGGACTCGGTGGAGGAAAAGAGTTCTCGCCTGCGGACTGCGGCCGAGAAGGGCGTTGATGCGGCCAAAGAATCGTTCAACGATTCCTCCAGCTCGAGCGAAAAAGGCAACGGCTAAGGAAGAACCCATTTCATTGGAAGGAAAACCATCATGGAAGGATATATCACATTCAGTCAACTGGGACTGCTCATTCTTTTTCTGATGCTGGTGGCAGTGGGCGGTTATGCCATTGTCACCCTGAGAAACGTCAATGCCGCGGTCAAAGATATCGGGGCGCTGCTGAAAGAAAATAAGGAAGCGCTCAACCTGGCCATTCCCAATATCGCCCTGGCCTCGGAAAATGTGGTTGCCCTCACCAGTGAATTGCGGGCAGGCCTTGGCGAGGCGAGCAGGGCCATTGGCACCGCCGACCAGATCGCGGCGTACGCCATGGTCATCGGCGAGGCGGCCAAGGCGCTGGTCAGCGTTTTTGCAGGTTCCAGGAAATAGAGCTGCCCCTTCACGTTGCAACATGGAGAGCACGCACTTGTGCTTCGGTCTCCGTGGAGACCGGAAACAAGGAGATGCTTTGTACTCACTGCGCCGGCAGTGCAACCCTGACCAAGGAATAGAAATGAAACAATCTCCACAGTCTCGATCAAAGGGCCGGCATCTGTATTGGGGCCTGCTCTTTTTCGGCTTCTTTTTTCCAGGTGTCGCGGCGGCAACTCCAGCCAGCGACGAATTCATCCGGGGGTATGCCACGGCGATTCTCCAGCGGGATTTCCAAATCACCGCCAAAACGCTCAATGTCCAGTCCGGAGTTGTCTATATCAGCGGCCTGGAGGCCTCGGATGTCGTGCGTGACCGCATGAAAACCTCGCTCGCCGCCATCGATGGCGTCCGCCAGGTGGTGGTTACCGAGAAAGGCGAGTTCGTCCCCACGGGGGAAAAAACAGCGATCACCCCTGAAGTCAATGTCTTCCTGCCCCGGGATTTACTCTTCAAATCGCTGCTTGCCGATCCTCGCTGGCCGCACTTCTCCGCCTCCTATCAGCAGTATATGCAAAATGATCAATTGGACGGAGTGGGATCGGCGACCTTCGGCGAGACCTTCAGTTTTTATCGTTTTGCGGGGCCATGGACCAGTCAAATGGAGGTCGGCCTCCAGGCTGGCGTGTTCTCCATCTTTGATATGAATGCAGATTCCCATGATCTGGTCAATGCCGATTATTTTGTGGCCGTGCCGCTTTCGTTCCAAAAAGATAATTTTTCCGCAATGTCCCGGGTCTTCCACCAAAGCTCCCATCTCGGGGACGAATACCTGCTGAGTGGGCAATCGGGAGAACGCGTCAATCTGAGCTACGAAGGGGTGGATCTGCTCCTTTCCTATAATCTGCCTTGGGGCTTTCGCCTCTACGGTGGCGGCGGCTATCTTTTCCATCGGGAACCCTCCGACCTCGAGCCGGGGATCGCTCAGTCGGGCTTAGAGTTCAGAAGTCCCGAGGCTTGGTGGGGCGGCGCGCTCCGTCCGGTTGCAGCTGTCGACCTGCAATATCATGAAGAAAATGATTGGGATGCCAATGTCTCCGTGCGTGCTGGATTTCAATTTGAAAACCCGGATTTTGTCAGCCGCAAGCTGCAAATCCTGCTCGAATACTATGACGGCAGTTCACCCAACGGCCAGTTTTATGCCCGCGACAACGTGGAGTATATCGGGCTCGGTTTTCATTTTTTCTATGATTAAGCCCGTCCCAGGCGGATATGCCCGCCCAATTCGGGTCGCCATAAGGCAAACAAAATCAATATGTTGAACAGGAGAATGACATGAAATCAAGCACTCAAGACAAAGCGGAAGGCGCGTTCCATCAAGTAAAAGGCAAAATCAAGGAGGTCGCCGGGAAAATCAGCGACAAACCTGAACTGGAAATTGAAGGCAAAGCGGAAAACACCGCCGGCAAGGTGCAGGAAAAAATCGGCGAAGTGAAGGAGGTCTTGGAAAAATAGCAGGCTTGCCGGGGCATTCGTCAAATTGCCTGTGGTTCACTGGTCGTGACGCAGGGTATGCAATATGCAACTCTCTAAAGGAGAATGGACATGAAACCAATTGGTTATGCGGCCTTTGTCGCGACCGCCTTCGCCCTGCTCTTGATCTGTGCGCCCGTCCATGCCTCAAAGACGGATGA
>JBBQCO010000150.1:0-6625 GCA_038318785.1 Desulfobulbales bacterium
GTTGGACAAGAAACTGAAGGACCGGGAAATCAGCACGATCCTCAGATTTTTGACCACGCTGGCCGATGCAGAGCGCACCACTGCGCCGCCCATAGAGGAAAAAAATCCTTCTGCCGCCTGGGTACCGCCGCTGATGAAAGATATACCTCAGGGTGCGGAAGGTGATCTTATTAGTTACGGTGCCCGGCTTTTGACCGATACCTATGCACAGCTTGGACCTGGCGTAAAGGAAGAAAAAATGCGTTTTTCTGGAAACACGCTGAACTGCACGAGCTGTCACCTGGATAACGGCACCAAACAATTCGGACTTCCCTGGATGGGGGTGAGCCAGATGTATCCCCAATACCGAGGCCGCGAAGACAAGGTGCAGGGGCTTGAAGAGCGAATCAACGGTTGTTTCGAGCGGAGCCTGAACGGCAAAGCGCTGGCTGTTGACAGCAGGGAGATGAAGGCAATGGTCGCCTACGTGAACTGGTTGTCGAAAGACCTGCCCAAGGATGTTTTCGGCTTGGGAACACCCAAATTTGAAGGTCCTAACCGCAAGGCCGAGGTGAAAAAAGGTGGTGAGGCGTACAACCGGTTCTGCCTGTCGTGCCATGGCGAAAACGGGGACGGCTATCAGTCCATGTCAGCAGGAGGTTCGGGCAGCCATGTCACCCCGGCGGTCTGGGGAGCAAACAGCTATAACAACGGAGCGGGAACCAACCGGCTCCTGACCACTGCCGCGTTTATCCATAGCAACATGCCACTGGGCACGGTGTGGAACCGTCCGGCTATCACCAATGAAGACACTTACGATATCGCCGCCTATCTCAGTTCCAACAAGCGGCCGCAGATGAGTGGACTCGAGAAGGATTACCCAAAATTGGAGAAAAAAGCGGTCGACTGCCCGTATCCGCCCTATGCGGATGATTTTTCACAGGAACAGCACCAATACGGCCCGTTCCAGCCGATAAAGGCTGCGCAGAAAAAGAAATAAGCAAGGCGGGAAGTTAAGGGGCGGAGGGATCTCTCTGTTGATATCACCGGAGACGGTCCGGGCGCTTTTGAATAAAGCGAATGTCGGCCACGATGAATGCGTCGTGGCCGAAAGCGAAAAAGACGCAGTTGTTATTTCCGTCGCAAAGACCCGCTTGTGAGAGAGAAAAAAAGTCCGTTCGAAGATTAGCAAACTCTGCGGGCCCAGAATTTGATGCTCTTCCTGCAAATCGGAGACTGGGTCGATGATGAGACTTGGCAGTATCATCTGCGTCAGGGCGACTTCTCTCGCTGGTTTCGCGAGGCTATCAAGGACGAGAATCTCGCCTCCGCCGCGGAGCGGTTGGAATCATTGACAAATGCCACATCACAGGAAAGCCGCGCCTTGATCCGAACCGCGGTTGAGCAGGATTATACGGTTCCGGCGTCGTTACCCCTGCCGGTGCCGGGTTCCAGTTGATTTTCCCCAGGAGGAAATATGAAAGCTTTGCTTGTAAGCGCGGACAATTTTGAGGACTCTGAGTTACTGGTCCCCTACTACCGACTGCAGGAAGCGGGCGTTGCGGTGACAGTAGCCTCCCTGAGTCGCGGGGCTATTAAGGGCAAGCATGGCTACGAGGTGTCCGTGGACATGACCCTTGATGAGGTCAATCCCGACGATTATGCGATCCTGGTCTTGCCTGGGGGGAAGGCGCCGGCTGTGCTGAGAAAAGAGCCCAAAGCCCTGGAAATCACCCGGAATTTCTTTACGCACGTCAAACCGGTAGCCGCCATCTGTCACGGACCGCAGATTTTGATCAGTGCCGGTTTGTTAAAGGGCCGGCGTGCCACCTGTTACCTGTCGGTGGCGGATGAAATCAAAGAGGCAGGGACACTTTATGAAGACCGGGAGGTCGTTGTTGACGGCAATCTGGTCACGTCCCGGCAACCGGCCGATCTCCCCGCATTCATGCGCGAAACCATGAAATTGCTTAGCCGATAGCTCGGGCATCAAGAGGCCTCCTCGTCATTTATTGAATCGTAGAGAGAAGCTGATTCTACGGTTCTGGAAACTCGAGAAATTCTATTTGTAGCGCAATGAGCGCTTACAAGTGGTCAACCCTAAACTTGTAAGGAGACAGAACATGAAACGAAAAATGCATCAAGTTGCTTCCCCCGTTACTCGCGTTGTTGTGATGATGGCGTTTTTATCCGCCCTCTTTTTGGCACCTGCAAACCCTTCTTGGGCAGCATCAGACACAAAAAAAGCGCCGGCAGTTGCTCGGACCACTGTGGTCGAACATACCGAGGCCCGCATCAAAGAGTTGCAAAGTGTGCTCAAGATCACCCCCGCCCAGGAAAAATTATGGGAGAATCTGCAACAGGTGATGCGGGAAGATGCCAAAGAAATGGACGCGCTGACTGCAGACAGGGCTGAAAAAACCAAGACGATGAATGCTGTCGAGCGGATGAAATTTCACAGCCAATTAACCGAAACCCGTTTAAATCAGATAAAAAAATTCATCCCGCCTTTCGAAGAGCTCTATGCCAGTATGTCGGATGAACAGAAGAAGAGTGCCGATACCGTCTTTGAGAAAGGGATAATGAGGAAAAAGAAGAGTAAGAGGAAATAATCGGTGCTGTTCTCCCATGAAAAATTGCAGCCAAACAGGCGATTGGAATCCATCCAAGAATGGAGTGATTGTATGAAAACATCAAGTCGATGGAGTTTGAGATCCATAGCAGGCAAAGTTTTGTTCGGCCTTGCCTTAACCGCAATAATAAGCAGCATAAACGTGGCGCCGTCTTACGCTGATAATAATCGGAACCACGGAAAAAAATATGACAACCGCCGTTACGACCACAGGGCAGCGGGGTATGACCACAACCGCCGCGGTGGACATGGCCGCTGGCATGACCGGCGTGGATACCGGTATTACGAAGACGGCTACCGTCACCGGATTTATGCGCCGCCCCCGGTCTTCTATGCACCGCCTCCAGAGCCGGGCATCAGAATCTTTTTTCCCCCGGTTTATATTAATCCCTGAGTGGCGATTCACTTCCCTATTACAAGGAAAAGAACGAATAAAGAGGTCTGAACTCTTTTCCATTAAGCAATCCAGGTTCTGACCGGGGAAAAGCGCTGGCGGCGTTAAGAAAAAAGCCGCCGGCGCTGGAGATCGCCCGGCGATGACCGAGAGGGCACCATCCCCCAAGGTATCCCGATGACCGGACTCGATGCGAAACCGGTCGCTACTCGGGGTGCGGATACCCTGGCAGGCGAACAACACCCCCTGCAACCGCCAGAGGAAACGCCCGATGCCGTATCCACGAAAGCGGAAGCCGGCTTATGCAGCGAAGCCGTGGTCATCAAGGAACAGGT
The DNA here is from genome assembly GCA_038318785.1 of Desulfobulbales bacterium. GTDB lineage: Bacteria > Desulfobacterota > Desulfobulbia > Desulfobulbales > Desulfobulbaceae > Desulfobulbus. The sequence goes on from JBBQCO010000150.1 coordinate 3,341, forward strand.
ACAGCAGGCACAGCCTTTAAAGAACGGGGAAAACCTCCTGCCGGTCTCCCCTGCCTCTTCTCTTCCGAGAAAACAGCCGGAAGGATCGATACTAAAAAATTGAGGCAACCGATAATGCTCAGAAAACTGCTCCATTGGTGGCAAGAAAGTCGCTCCAGCTTCTGGTTCGTCCCTGCTGTGGTGGTCCTGGACGCCGTGGTGCTCGCCATCGTCCTGATCACCGTGGACGCGACTGTCGATCTCCCTGTCGTCGAGCAATGGCCATTGCTTTTTGACTCCGGTGCAGCCGGTGCTCGTGGCCTGCTCACGGCCGTTGCCGGCTCGATGATCACCGTGGCCGGTATCTGGGCTGCGGGGGATTGCGCCGAGTCGTTCCATCTGGTGAGCCGCAAACCCTTTTATATAGCCCTGGGCACCGTGGCCAACCGCCACGGCAGGGTAGCAGGCATCAACCTGGGAGGCGGCTATGCCACCTTTCCGGGAGTAGTGGGGACAGCCGTCACCAAGATATGCCAGGTGGAGGTCGCGCGGACCGGTCTTCAGGAAAAGGAGCTCAGAAAGTTGGGTATTGAGTGGGAGAGCGCGGTGATCAAGAGTCGCACCAAGGCGGGGTACTATCCTGGCGCCGGAGCAATAACCGTCAAGGTACTGGCGGAAAGAGGGAGTGGCCGCCTGCTGGGAGGCCAGATCGTCGGCATGGAGGGCTCGGCCAAACGGATTGACGTCCTGGCGACCGCCCTTCACGCCGGTTTTACAGTGGAGGAGATGATTCATCTCGACCTGGGATATGCCCCTCCTTTTTCACCGGTCTGGGACCCAGTTGTGATCGCTGCCCGTGTAGTGGCCAAGAAACTCTCGCCATCAGCAGATTGAAGGCACCGATCCGGCATTTCGCAAAGCTGTTCGGTAGCGTAACGGTCGAAGATTAATAGACTGCATTTTTTTCCGGAGGACACATGAAAGCTTTGATTATGAGCGCAGACAATTTTGAAGACTCTGAACTGCTGGTCCCTTATTACCGCTTGAAGGAGGCAAACATTGATGTGACCGTGGCCTCCCTGAACCGCGGGACCATCAAGGGCAAGCACGGCTACGAAGTGGCTGTGGACACGACCATTGAGGGAATCAACCCCGATGACTACGCGATCCTGGTCCTGCCCGGGGGGAAAGCACCGGCGGCCTTGAGAAAAGACCCGAAAACCCTGGAGATCGTCCGGAGATTTTTTACGCACGTCAAACCGGTCACCGCCATCTGTCACGGACCACAGATTTTGATCAGCGCCGGGCTGTTAACGGGGCGGCGCGCCACCTGTTACCAGTCGGTGGCGGATGAACTTAAAGAGGCCGGGGCGCTCTATGAGGATCGGGAAGTGGTTGTAGACGGCAATCTGATCACCTCCCGGCAACCGGCCGATCTCCCCGCATTTATGCGTGAGACCATGAAATTGCTTGGACGGTAGCTTGATGAGATGTGCAAGCTCCAAGGTGATAACCCTGACTTTGCTTCTGACCTGTGCCTGCGCAGTGGTACTGTCAGGATGTCGGTCTGATAAGGGCGAGGTCGGATCAGAGGGGGCACCTGATGGTATTGTTGCCATCCCCCATGGGTACATGGCCCGACTGGAGCAGGTGCATGACGGCCTGCTGATCGGCTTTGGCCCCTTCGTCGGCTATTATTTTCGGCCGGAGACCCCCAAGGATCTGAGCCGGTTGAGCTTTGTCTGTTTCAACGAAAACCGGTTTTACAGTTCGGACATGCCCGACGGTGCCAAGCTCTATGAAGGAACGGCGGTACTTGTGACCCTGCCCCCTGCCGAGATCGCCATCCCCATCCAGGAAAGAATCAATCCGGTATTTTTTCAGGAAGCACCCGAGAGTTGGCGGAATACCAGGCCGGAGCCCCAGGATGAATTTGTGCATTTTCACTCCGGCTACAGCAGTATCGGGCCGGTGTTGACCGGATACTGGATTCGCCACGTGGCGGTCTCCCCATTCACCTATGACATGGGGGGGCGCGTCGGGAAGGAGAGCCCGCTGTATCACACAGTTCAAAAAGGGCCAGACCGGGACTTTGCCAGGATCATAGAATTTGACAGGGGACCGGAAGTGAAGCATTGAACGCCATCTTTCCGGACCGGCTCAAACGCATTGAATGCAATATAGAAAAGGACGGGAAAAAATGGAAAAGAGCAAACCGATTCGTTATGTGACGATTGCCGCGATTTTGCTGTTCGGTGTCTACTGGTCGGCGGTTTCGGCAATCAGTGGCGAAGAGTACCCCAACACTGGTTTCCTGGCTACCGGCGAGTGGCTGAAATCCCACAAGGGGGATGCGTCCCTTCTGATCGTCGATGTCCGAACGGACAAAGACTTTGATGGTAAATTGATCCCCGGCGCCATTCGCATGCCCTGGTCGCAGTTCCAGTACGACGAAAGCGTCACCAACATGGGCGAGGTGTTCGTGGGCATCGTCCGTGCCCAGCAACTGCTCGGCGAGCATGGCATCGCCCGGAACGATACCGTAGTGCTCTATGATTCGGTGAAACAGGATGGAGGCGCCACCAGTTCCTATATCTTCTGGGTGCTCGACCTGCTGGGCCACAAGAACGTCAAGGTGCTGGAGCGGGGCATCGACGGCTGGATCGATGCCGGTGGAGAAACGGCAGCTACAGCTCGCAAGGCCGATGGGGTCCTCTACCAGGCACCGTCGACAGAGATCAACCTGCGTAAATGGGTGAAGGCCGACTACATAATGCCGCGGCTCGGTGATCCCTATTATCAGATCCTCGATGTCCGGTCCCGTGAAGAATACCTGGGCGAAAAACCCAATACCGCACTGGACGGCATGGTGCTCAAGTTGGGACATGTTCCGACCGCATACAACAACGACTACACCAGCAACTGGACCACTCTCGACAGCAAGGCGTTCAAGTCTTACGCAGAATTGCAGGAACTGTACAGGGGCATCGATTCCGGCAAGGCGGTCATTACCTACTGTCATTCGGGCCGACGCGGATCGTTCGGATATTTTGTCCTTCGGCTCATGGGCTTTACGGATGTGCGGCTCTATGAACTCTCCTGGATGGAATGGGGCAACAAGCGCCTTTTCTACCCTGTTGAAACCGCAGAACACGTCTTCAAAGATAATGCCCCGTCGGCGACGACAGCCACTTCCGCCACCTCCAGCAGCAGTGGAATAACAAACCTGAAAAGCGTCCCAGCAAATAAATCCGGAGGCGATCGCAGTGCCATAAGCGGCTACGTCTCCTGCGGTGGATGAGCCCC
>JBBQCO010000151.1:0-6570 GCA_038318785.1 Desulfobulbales bacterium
GCCAACGCCACCCCGTTCGCCCACCCGCCAGTATCGAACCGGCCCGCTTCGAGGGGATGGGTAGGATCGGAGACCCCCGACCAGCCATAAAAGCGTTCCGCCGCTTCGTTGCCATCAAGAATGTCGCCGGTTTCAGGATCAATCAAGAGCTTGACGGCCGTATGCTTGTGGAAGAGGTCACGAAATTTTGTTTCGCTGACCTTCAGCTCCGCTTCCATGCGCTTGCTCTCGGAGATGTCTCTGATCATATGCACCGCGCCGGCATACTCACCGCTTGCATCGAGGATCGGATCCACCGAGACCACAAACCAGGAATCACCTTCCTGCAATTCCATGGTTTCGCGACGCAGGGTCCGGCAGGCCCGCTGGAGGGGGCATCCCTCAATCGGGCCAGTTCCACAATGCGCAATCTCCCAACAATGCCGGCCAACCAGTTCACCGCAGGGGATGGGGAAAAGCCGTTCCGACGCCCGGTTTGAGCGCACCACCCGCTGATCCTTGTCGAGTACCCAGATGACATCCTTCACCGAATCAAAGGTCTTCCGCCACTCCTGAGCCACCGTGGCAAGCGCCCGCTCCGCCTGCTTGCGCTCGGTAATAACTTCCGAAAAAAAGACAATCCCGCCTATTTCTCCGGGCCGTTCGTACCAGGGATGCATTTCCCAGCGAATCGAGGTTTCCAGGAGACCGTTTGCGCGCAGGAAGGAATCATCCTCACAGCGCTCGCTCAATCCCGCAAGACAGTGATGGTGCCTTTCCTGCCATCGTTCCGCGAGTTCGGGCAACACCTCAAAATGAGACCTGCCGACGACATTGGCGTTCCCCAAATCATAATCGATCAAAAACCGGCGACTGACAGCAAGGAAGTGCATTTCTTTGTCGAACATCGCAATGGCGACAGGGGCATGCTCGATAAAAAGCTGGAGCATAGTGCGTTCGCTTTGAATCGCTTCGCGCAGCCGGTAGCTTTCGGTCACGTCGCGAAAGGCCAGAACCACACCGGTCAACACCCCGTTTTCATCCTTGATGGGCGCGCCCGAATCGGAAATATGGTATTCCTTGCCGTCTCTGGCGATGAGTTTGGTATGGTTCGCCAAACCGACCACAGCTCCGGTCTCCAACACCTTAGTCACCGGATTTTCGGCCAGCGCACCGGTTTTTGCATTGATAATATGAAATATTTCTTCGAGCTGCCGCCCCTGTGCCTCGGCTTCCTTCCAGCCGGTGAGTTGTTCAGCGACGGAATTGAGCAATTCCACCCGTCCCTGAGCATCGGTGGCGACAACAGCATCACCAATGGCCTTCAAGGTGACGCTATGGCGCTCCACACTGGCGCGACGAGCCGCTTCGGCTTCGTACAGCGCTCTGAAGTAGTCCTTTTTTTCCTGTTGGCGCAGGGCTATTCCAGCAGCACCAATCAGGATGGGCAATCCCGAAAGCAGCGCCAAAAGCAGGATGGAACGGAACCTCCAGTCGGCAAAGGCCTCCTTGGCGTCAATCTTGGCCACAATGAACCAGGGTGAGTCGGGGACGGGCAGGATGACCGCCGCCGATTCCTCCCCACGATAGTCCCTCCCTTGGACGAAGCCTTGCCGGCCCAGCACCGCCATGACGGCGGGGACCTCCGTTCGGCTCAGGGGAATGCGCAGATTCAGGGCCGCACCGGGTTGATGGCGCAGATCATTGAGAAAAAGAACAGAATCGCCGTCGCGCCGGACGAGCAGTGTCTCCGCTGTATGGCTCGGCGTCGGCCAGGATTGGATCAGAGGATAGAGGAATTGGGTGGCCTCATCAATGAAGATAAGTCCACCGAGGGGCTTTGAGTTTTGTCCAGGGTCGCTGAAAAGCGGCGTCAACGCAGAGCTGTGGGGTGTTTGACGTTCCGTTTCCTGATGCAGGTCAACAAAGACGGGCCGACGCTCCTGCAACGCCGTGACCAAGGCCGGCACATATTGATTATGGTAGCCCGTACCCCCACCAGCCGCCAGACTCAGCCGTTTCTTTCCGTCCGGTTCCACCAGGACAATGTCATCGAAGTCGTGCTGATCGGCCAAACTACGGAATCGAAGCAGCAGATCCCGGCGGTGCTCTTCACTCGGATCGGCCAAGAAATGGGCCACGCTTGCTCGAATAAAGGGATCCCCTTGCAAGATGGCCGCGTCGTGGAGTTGATCATTGCGCCAGGCGGCAATCTGATCGGCTTTGAGATGGGCGATGGTAGTCAGATTCCTTTCGACCTCGAGCCGCATGGCCTCTTTCTGCTCGAGGTAAAACCATACCCCACCGGCAAGCATGGCGAGAAACACCAGTGCGAGAAAAGGTTTCGTCCAACGCGAAAGAATATCCAACCTCGGTTTCATGCCTTGTCTCCTTTTCCGCTTGTAATCCCGCCGTCCCTGTCTGTTTCGCAAGGCCCTGTTGTCAAACCGTTGCTGGCTCTAATCAACCGATTATTCACATTTATTTTAACTTACTGGAGATTTGTCCTCTCCGTCATCGATTATTTCCATCGACCCTTTTTTCATTCATCGAGTGCAAAACTTAAAATCCATAGGTGCGCTTAGCAGAAGAGCACAAAAAGAGGCAATTACAGGGCGTGGCGAAAAACCTGAGAGGCGTACAGTTCTTTGAGAAAGGCCGCGGACTCCTTGTCGAGATCGATGAACTTGATGCCAGTTATGTACTGTCCTTCTATCTCCTGGACATGTCGCACCTCAGCCTTTGAGATGATTCTCACCTGCCCAAGAAAAAAACCAATTTTAATGGGTAGATGGACCGCAAGCGGAATCGGCACCCCCAACGACAAACCGCCCTCGCTGAGGTCAAGCAGTTGGGCGGTGTATGCTTGGCTGCTTGTTGCAATTTTGACAAAAATCTCTTTCACTTCAAAGAGTTTGGCAAGAGCCTCCATTTTTATCCGGATAAACGATCTTTTATTAGTGGAAGACTCGGGTTTATACTCCCAGTCTATCGTCAGCCCATCCAACGAGGGGATATCTTCCCACCTTTTCTTTTCCATGCGGCAAACTCCAGCTGCCTGATAAACAGGCATCCCCATAATAACGACTCGTTGCCGAACAAAGCGCGATCATCACCTTGCCGGTTTACTCCTCCTCCTGTCGCTCCCTGATCTCCAGCGGATGCATGTTCATTTTCCCGGCATCTGCCCCAGCATGCAGATTTCATTTTGAAAGAAGCTCAGATGGAAGATATCTCCAACATGACAGCCATCGTCACACCTTGCAAGATATGATGTCAATTTTAGGCGAAAAATATCATCCTTGTCCATCAAATAACCTCCCTTCTTGGGCCGCCATACAAAAATCGGCTGAAAACCACCGCAATCCATGGCCCCGATAACCGGTGCAATCGGCCTTGACCGGTTCATTCGCCCTCTGCGCGAAAAGAACTTGCGGCGGCCACGTATTTGCACTATCAAGAGTCATGGTTCCCATTATTCGATAACACATTGATCTTGTGGATAAAAGATGCACAATCCGGCACTGTGGCCGAGATATGCGCAATTGCTCGGCCAAGGCAAGACCAAGCATACAACCCAGCCCTTTCTTGAGCCCTCGACACCTCTCCGGAGCCCCCCATGCACCTCTCGCCCCTGCTCACCGATCTGTACGAACTGACCATGCTGGCCGGCTACCTCGAAGAGGGGATGGCCGATAAACCGGCGGTGTTTGATCTCTATTTCCGCACCAATCCCTTTGCCGGCGGGTATGCGGTGTTCGCCGGTCTGGAACCCGCCCTGGACTGTCTTGAGAACCTGCATTTTACACCGGAAGAGATCGATTATCTGGGCAGTCTGGGACTGTTCAAGCCCCAGTTCCTCGATTTTCTCCGCACCTTCAGTTTCCGGGGGACGATCAAAGCGCCGCCCGAAGGCACGGTGGTCTTTGCCAACGAGCCCCTGCTCACCGTCTCCGGCGCCCTGGCCGAAGTCCAGTTGGTAGAAACCGTTTTACTCAATATCATCAATTTTCAGACGCTGGTGGCCACCAAGGCGGCTCGCATCTGCCATGCCGCCGCCGGAGCCGAGGTGATTGAATTCGGTCTGCGTCGCGCCCAAGGACCGGATGGCGGTCTTTCCGCTTCGCGCGCCGCCTGTATCGGCGGGGTCAAGGGGACGAGCAACGTGCTGGCGGGCATGCTCTTTGGCCTGCCGGTGCGGGGCACCCATGCCCACAGCTGGGTGCAGTCCTTTGTCGACGAACTGACCGCCTTCCGCGCCTATGCAGCCGCCTTCCCCGACAGCAGCGTCCTCTTGGTCGACACCTACGACACCCTCAAAAGCGGAGTGCCCCATGCCATCATCGTGGCCCAGGAGCTCCGAGAGCGATGCCATAGCCTGCGCGGCATCCGGCTTGATTCCGGCGATCTGGCCTACCTGTCGCGTGAGGCCCGGAGCCTGCTCGATGCCGCCGGATTCCCGGAAGTACGCATCCTTGCTTCCAACGAACTCGACGAACAGGTGATCGACTCGATCCGCGACGAGGGCGGCCGGGTGGACATCTACGGGGTCGGCACCAAGCTGGCCACCGCAGCCGGAACCGGCGGGGTGGCTCTGGGCGGCGTCTACAAACTGGTGGCAATAGATGATCAGCCCAAGATGAAAACCACCAGCGACCCGGCCAAAGCGACCCTGCCGGGGAGCAAGCAGGTGCTGCGCGCCGTCGGCCCTGGCGGTGCATACATCCAGGATCTGGTCTGCCTGGAAGACGAGGTGCCGGTCACCGGAATGACCATCTATGACCCGACCAATCCCCTGCGCCAGACCACCTTGCCAACAGACGCACGGTTGATCGATCTGCGACAGACCGTGATGGCACAGGGGCAGCGGACCCTGACTCCGGAACCAATCGACCGCATGGCCGAGCGCTGCCATCGGGAGATGGGCCTCTTGCCCCAGGGCTGCCGCCGATTCGTCAATCCGCATCACTACAAAGTGTCGATCTCGCCGCGACTCAAAGAGCTGCGCTGCGCCCTGATGCAGGCTGCGGCCGGTGGGAGGAAGGGACAATGAACTCAAAAACGGCACTTATCCTGGTGGATGTGCAAAACGATTTTTGCCCTGGCGGGGCGCTTGCGGTTCCCGGTGGCGACCGGGTGGTCGAACCGCTCAACCGGGCGGCCACAGCCTTTGCCGTGGCTGGCCAGCCGGTGTTCGCCACCCGGGATTGGCACCCCCCGCAAACCCGCCATTTTCAACCCCATGGCGGCCTCTGGCCCGTGCACTGCGTCGAGGGCAGCGCCGGGGCCGCCTTCCATCCGGACCTGCGACTGCCCGCCGGAACGATCCTGCTTTTCAAGGGGATCGACGAGAACCAGGACGGCTATTCCGCTTTCGACGGGGTGGATGAAACAGGGACGGCATTTTCGCAATTGCTGGCGGAACACGGGATCGACCACCTCTGCATCGGCGGTCTGGCCACCGATTACTGCGTCCGGACCACGGTCCTTGATGCCCGGAAACGTGGACTGACAGTGACCGTGCTCAGCGATGCCGTCGCCGGGGTCGATCTGCAGCCGGGCGACAGCGAACGCGCCCTGGCCGAGATGCGGGCGACCGGGGCCCGGATGCTGAGGGTGGCGGAAATACATTTGTAATCGGCAGTTGGCAGAACCAGTCGAGACTTCGGAACAACCTGGCCCGGCGCTCTTGCCGCAGCCATGGTTTTTTCCTATTTTTTTTTTGCACCTTAATCCTTTACACACCCGGTGGGATAAGTTGCCGTTAGAGCTTGTCCTAACAATTGGACATCCACAGGTGGAAATGGTAACGTATCGAATTTGCTTTATTATATAAATTCAGCTAACCTAGAAACAATTCTCGTAATTTTGCCTAACAACACTGTTGGGCATTCAAATAACATAGAGAGATATAATTATGGATTCTAAAACTCAAGGGGCGTGGTTAATACACCATTGCAATAAGCTCCAATCTGTCCAGAATTCGACAGGTCAATATGAGCAAATTAATTTTGCAGGTAAATGTGGAACTTTATTAAGTTCTTTGGCTTCTACGGAAGAAATTGTCATTAGTAAAAAAAGAACAAACGCACTTGCCAAAGCAGCAGGTATTTCTACGAGACTTGAACTGCCGACGATCTTAAAAGAATTAGAAAAACAGAAACTAATCGATCAAAATGAGCATGGAGTTTGCGTTTTAGGTTTATCAACTCAAGAGACATTGAAACATACCGCAACAATTTTCAACGAATCGTGCCCTGATAAAGCAGAGTTGGCTTCAATCACTGTTGCAGAAGCAGCCTCAGAGGCACCCATTTTTGAGAAAAAATTACGAGAAGAAATTTCTGATACCTACCAGATTCCCCTCTCATCAACCAAAACTTTTCTCTAAGTCGGAAGTAATGAAAAACCTTTTTAGCTATTCAATGCAATTTCATGAAACTTCATTTTTAAAAAAGGTGTTGAAAAGAACCAGCAATAACGACGAAAAAACAGTTGATTAAATTGAAAAAGCCTCTATTCTGGACAGAGTTTTCCCGCTAAAAAAAACACATCCAAAACGAGGCTTTATGCATCACAAGAATATCAGGG
>JBBQCO010000152.1:0-6555 GCA_038318785.1 Desulfobulbales bacterium
AGCCCCAACTGATCGATGATGTCGGGGCTCATGGCCAGACAGATCAGGCCGCGCCCATGGGTGGCCATGAAATTGATGGCCTCCGGCGTCACCAGTTCGGCAGCCATACAGAGGTCGCCCTCGTTTTCCCGGTCTTCGTCATCGACCAGGATAATCATCTTCCCAGCCTTGATGTCCTCTACAACTTCCGCTATCGAACTGACTGCCATATCACCCTCTTTGCAGGAAAGACCGTGCGCACGCCACGTTTCCCATTCTCAACGAATACCTACAATAGCATTCCGGTTTGCGATGCATACCCCGGACTTTTACAAAAAACCATGCTCGGCGAGAAAAGCCGGGTTGATCCGGCCCTGCATTCCGCCACCAGCCGACTTTTCGGTCAGTAATTTTTCGACATACTTGCCGATCATATCCACCTCGATGTTCACCGGGTCTCCCTCCCTAAGCGCACCTAACGTGCTGATCGCCAGGGTATGGGGAATGATGGAGACGGAAAATCGATCGCGTTCGCAGGAATTGACCGTCAGGCTGACGCCGTTGATGGTGATCGATCCCTTTTCAATAACATACTTTGTCAGACCAGGGTCCAACGAGAAGGTAAACAGAGTGAAATCACCCGCGTTCCGTCGTTGCTCAACCAGCCCTTGGGTGTCAACGTGGCCACTGACCAGATGTCCGCCCAGGCGGTCGCTGAGTCGCAATGCCCGCTCGAGGTTGACCCGTTGGCCGGTCTGAAAACGACCAAGAATGGTTCGCGTCAGACTCTCAGGCGAGACATCGACATAAAAACGGCTGCCTTTAATGTTACGCGCGGTCAGGCAGGCACCGTTCACCGCGATGGACTCACCCTCTTCCGGATCGGTCAGCGCAAAGTCAGCTTCCAGGCCAAAGATCATTCCACCACCAGCCGGACGCTTTTCAAAAAGCGTACCCAGTCCCTGAATGATCCCGGTAAACATCTACTCGCGCTGCTCCAGGGAAGCCGCCCGTTGGTTGAATTCCTCAGCCAGGCGGGAGTGTTTAAATCGGGAGTGAATGCTGGCCACCGAACGGTAGGCGTCCGCCGCTTTCAATCGCTCGCCCTGTTCAGTATAGGTTTCGGCAATAAAGACCAGCGCCTCAACCGCTCCCTTGGGATTGTTGGTCAGCCGATAATGCTCAAGCGTATCATAGAGCAACTCCAGGGCCTTCTCCTGATCACCCAGCTTGCGATAGGCCACCGCCATTTTCTTGTTCAGCGCCAGCACCGAAAAGCTGTCATCTTCTTTCTCGCAGATGGCGCAGGCACGCTGAAAATTGGCGATGGCCATGGCAAATTCGCTGCGGGCTAGGCAGGCATCGCCCAACCGGTCGGAAGCATTAGCCACTCCCGCCTGATCTTCCTGCTCTTCAAAGCCCCTGAGGGCATTATGAAAAGCGATGGCCGCCTGGGTATACTCTCCGTCGCTATGGAGCTTGCGTCCCTCGAGATAATCCTTTTTGGCCGGATTGTCCTGATCTTGGTCGCTACCCTTCTCCATGGCTACTGGACCGAGACTGTCCAGAGGTTGAATGAACTCACTTGCCATTGCCTTCTTCCTTATAAATAGTGCGGGTGGCCTGAGCGGAAAGCTCGGCCACCGTGGTTGCCAGGGGAACGCCCTGCTCGTAGAGAGTGAGGGGGGCGACATCATGCTGCAGGCCAAGAATCTGAAAGGCCGCCTCTTTTGCCTGGATTCTCCCCAGCAGCCGCAGGGTCAGGCCGCGCAGAACCGGGTCGCTGTGATTAAGCACAGGAAACAGGGAATAAAAAGGGGTTTTTCGAATCAGATCGGGCCGGACAGCAGCAATCTCGCCCAAGCCCCAAAGCACGGCCTCGCGGGTTGCGGGATCGCCCATGAAGTTGAACAGATGACGGGTGAAGGCACCGTAGATGTCAGGCCGGGCGGCAATGATGGCGCCGATGGTCTCGACCATGCCCCAGGAACTGGCGGCCGAGTCGGAACAGGCCTCGAACAGTCGGTGGAGCAGATCGGCCACGGGACCAGGATCACGGGAGGCCACCCGTCCGCAGACCTGGCCAAGAACCCATGCAATACTGTAGCGGGCGCCTGGATCGGGCTCATACAGCAAACGCTGGAGAAACGGCAAGACTTTGCGGTCGTCGTAATAGAGATCAACCAAGGCGTTGATGTCGCGAGATTTGGCTAACTGCTTGACCACCTGCTTGTCCGCTCGCTTTTTCGTCCGGTTAGGATCGCGGTCCGGCTCAACCCTAACAGCGGCCGCGGTGTACCCGCTCTCATCATTTACCGGCACGGGTTGCTCTGGATTGAGTTTGTGCTCAAAACGCTTGACCAGCTCCGCCATCTCCTTGTGCAGCCGAACAAAATAGAGCACTCCGCGCACGGCCCGGCCGTCAAGATTCCGCTTGTGAACGACCTGATGGGTGACCTCGTCGTAATTATCAAGCGTCCCGGTCAGATAATCATCCTCGGGAATCAGTTCCCAGGCGAGATCCCACTGATTGTTGCAGGCGATGACCAAACATTCGACCATGGCCGCGCCGATGTTATGGCCAGTGGTATCGCTGACATACACCGCTCCGCACTCGCAGATGCCCATGGGAAACTCCCGCATCTTGCGTTGAATGCCCTCGGTTGGCTTGCCGACATCCATGCCGCAAAACGGGCACCAGGGTTTGAGGGCTGATTCCGCCTTACTGCCCATGATTCTTACGCCAATTTTGCCTGCAGGGCTTCGACAAAGCGTGGATCAACGCTGTAGCCGAGCTCCTGGGCCTTTTCCATGTTTCGCTGGGACTCCGAGAAATCGCCCTTAAAATAGAGGGCCACCGCTAGGTTGTTGCGGGCCATTGGCGAGTCGGGTTCCAGGGTGACGGCTTGGCGGGCTGCATCCACTGCCTTTTCATCCTCCTCAAGCATGGTGTAGGCCGAAGTCAGATTAATCCAGGCGGTGATCAGCTTGGGATCGATCTGCACCGCCTTGGAATAACATTCGATCGCCTGATCGACCTCGTTGCGATGCTGACGAATCAGGCCGATATTGACATGAGCCTCGGCCATGTCGGGACTGATGGCCAGTGCCTGCTGGTTCAGCTCCAAGGCCCGATCAGTATCGCCGCGATCAAAAAAGATGGCGCCGAGATTGATCATGCTTTCCATGGACTGATTGTCGAGTGTGATAGCCTTTTCGAGCTGGGTGATGGCTTCGTCGACACGTCCCACCTGGCGATAGACCAGGCCGAGGTGATGCCGGGCCATGACGTTGTTGGGTTTTTCCTCCACCACCTTTTCAAGCTCGCTGATAACAGCTGTAATGTCGGCTGTTTTTTGTGCTTCCGTCATAAAAAAACCTTCTCTGATGCTAGAGTGACTCTCAATGGTAACGAGCGTTTACCGGCAAGGCCGGCAGTTGAACGGGAAAATTTCGTACAGTATAGCCATGAACGCTACAGATGCAAGTGGTCGATCCACTCAGGAACGCCGCACCTTGCCCGCATTTTCTGCGCCGTTGTTGCCGTGGTAGGCGATCAGGCGTCTCTGCTGCTCTTTGACCAGGACCTTCTGCGCCACTTCGATGTCCTTACAAATCTGCCGGGCTAACGCCTCGGGCCCGCTGAAGGTGATTTCGCCGCGCAGATGCATCAGCAGATTAATTTTCAACGGCCGACCATAAATATCATCGCTAAAATCGAAGATATGGGTCTCAGCCACCAGGCTTGTATCGCCGAATGTCGGATTATAGCCGATGTTGGACACTCCGCCATATTGCCTGCCGTCATAAATAACCTGGGTGACATATACGCCGCGCTTCGGACACAAGTCTTCCTCGGAAAGGTAGAGATTAGCCGTGGGAAAACCGAGTAGCTTGCCGCCGCGTTGCCGCCCCCACTGCACATCGCCACGTATCTGATAATACCTGCCGAGCAGCCGGCGAACGTCACGCATCTTGCCCTCGGCCACCAGTTCCCTAATCCGGGTACTCGAAACCAGCATGCCCTGCTCATAATGGGCAGGCATCACCATCACGGAAAATCCTTTTTCCTCGCCCTGATGCTGCAGAAAAGCAGTATCGCCCTGCCGCCCTTTGCCCATGGCGTAATCGTAGCCAACAACGAGATCCCGCATGCCCACGCGCCGCAACAGCACCTCATCGACAAACTCAACCGCTGTTGTCACCGCCACTTCACGACTAAAGGGAATAATCACCAAGGCATCAATCCCGGCACGTTCGATCAATTCGATCTTCTGGGGGGTGGTTGAAATGAGCCGGATCCCCTGCGGACTCAACACCTTGAGCGGATGCGGATCAAAAGTGACGGCCACACTGGTCCCCTTACTCTGGCGGGCACGGGCCACCACCTGATCAAACAGCATCTGATGCCCGAGATGCACACCATCGAAGTTGCCGATGGTGACGTGCGCCTGTGGAAAGGGATTTTGTATCTCGCTGAGATTGGTATATATTTCCATGGAAGCCGCCGCCGGTCTCCGGCGGACTCATTGCAAAACAAAAAGTAAATCCCCGGTTGGCGAGGTGATCCTCGCGACCATGGAGAAGGGGATATGTACCCCAAATTGGAAAAACAAGCAAACAGTTCATGCCCTTCGCCAAAGTCAGAAACCGAACGTTCCTGTTCATTCGTCGACGACGGTCTATCTTGTCAGCACTTTTTCCCCGAGCACCAGAGGCGATCCTGCATTTGAGCAAAATGCCGGTAAAAAATCACGATCGCGCACCGTTCATTGTTGCCGCCGGCACGCCCTCCCCACTCGCGAACATTCTCCTGTGCCACCAAAGAATTGCTTGACAAAAGCCAATGAGGCGAGCATATTTGCCGACGCAGTGCCGAAGTGGCGGAATTGGTAGACGCGCTAGGTTCAGGGTCTAGTGGGCGTACGCTCGTGGAAGTTCGAGTCTTCTCTTCGGCACCATTAAAAAAATCAAGGCTTTATCCCATGATCTCAGGGGTAAAGCCTTTTTTTTGTCCCTCCCTCCCGCCGCACCCTTTCCCGCCTTGCCATTCCGTCAGACCTTCTGACCTCGGGAGATTTTGTTGCGATACCAATTCGTTACAAAGCCGAAGGTCTGTGCCCGGAAAAATGGCCCGGGTTGCGTTCAGTTCCCCGATGAGATGCAGGATCGCGTCTCTGCTGCACCGGCTGGCCGGTTGATGCAGGCGAACGGTGAGTGTCTTGGCGTCGTCATCGGGCAGGATATCGGCCTCCATTGTATAAAGGCTGCGGAGCAGACTGCGCGCGTCGTCCTGACGGTGCAAAGTCTGCCGCACGATGGTCGTCATGGCGGTCTCGGCACGGTAGGCAATGAGTTTTATTGTGTCGATGAAATACTTGCCCTTCGTGCCCAGCATCCGAAACCGGTCCTCCTCGGGCAGGTCGGCAAACTGTACATGCCGGGGGGGGGTGCTTTTCGGCAGCTTTTCAGGTCGGCCACCGTGTGCGTCATTTCCTCCACGGCTTTTCGCAGGGCGGATTTCTTCGCCTCGTATTGCGTCACTTTGTCTGAGTCGATATCTTCACACAGGACGATTCCGTCGCATTCGCACCGTTTCCGCGCCAGCAGGGTGGTCTGTTTTCGCACCCCGTCATCCACCTCCCGATATTGAGGGTTAACCACCTGTGTGCTGCCAGAAATATCTGCCGTCGAATAGTCGACAAGGCGGTCGAGGCTATAGTGTTCACGCATGTACTTGAAAAAATTCTCCTAAGACCAGCGGGCTAACATAGCCGCGGCGATACCGGCCATCTCCCGCGTCCCATCGGTGGCGACAATCGCGGCCTGGTGACAGTGGTTGGCTAGACCTTCCGGGGCGGGCTTCGCACCCGCTAGAATATGGGACTTTTCCCGACCGCACTGCAAGAACGTCATCAGGCACGCATACTCCGTGATTCACGCAACTACATTCCGATATAATCGGGACTAGATTCCGAAATTTACGTTGATCGCTTCCAGATTTTACATTACTACGGGCGCATGAACATAACATCCCTTTACCCGCGCCTGATCGAACCTCACATCGCCGAAGCCTTGCTGGACACGCCGGTCGTGTTGCTTGCAGGTCCGCGCCAAGCAGGCAAGACCACGCTTGTGCGCCAGATTGCACAGCAGCAGGGGCTACGCTACCTGACCATGGACGATGACCTGGCACTGCTGTCGGCAAAGGAAGACCCAGTCGGCATGATCCGAAGCCTGGATCGGGCTGTTATCGATGAAGTCCAGCGTGCTCCCCAGTTGCTGCTGGCCATTAAGAAAAGCGTGGACGAGGATCGTCGTCCCGGCCGTTTTTTGCTCACTGGTTCGGCCAACCTGATGTCGCTGCCGACCGTAGCCGACTCGCTGGCCGGCCGAATGGAGACACTGTCTCTCCTGCCCTTGTCGCAGAGCGAAATCGGGTCGCGTACGGCAAACTGGATCGACAGTGCTTTCGCGGGTCGGATTCTCAAGGCAGATCAGCCCACAATCGGGAGTGATCTGGTCGATCGCGTGCTGCGCGGAGGCTACCCCGAAGCCATTTCGCGCGCGACCGCC
>JBBQCO010000153.1:0-6527 GCA_038318785.1 Desulfobulbales bacterium
ACCTCGATTCGGAAATTTTAGAGAGCCTTGAGGAAGTCGATCCGGAAATGGTCGAAAACATTCGTAAGATGATGTTCACCTTCGAAGATTTGTGCGCCTTGGATGGCCGGTCCATTCAGATGATCCTACGCGAGGTCAACAACGACTCCCTGACCTTGGCCCTGAAAACCGCCTCTGAGGAGATCAAAGCAAAAATTTTCGCCAACATGTCGTCCCGGGCCGCAGACATGATTATGGATGACCTTGAGGCCATGGGTCCGGTTCGTCTCTCCGAGGTCGAGGTCATGCAGCAGACCATCGTCAAGATAGCGATGAAACTTGAGGAAGAGGGAAAGCTGGTGCTAGGTAAGGGTGGTAGCGATGAGTTCGTCTAAGGTGTTCAAGAAGGATTTGCACTTTACCCCGACACCACTTGTCCGCCACAATATTTTACCGGTACGAAAGGAACCAAAGTTTCACCCCGCAGCCACCCCGCCGCGATCATTATCTGATACCGCACTCCAAGCGCCGTTGATAGAACCTGATGCTGTCCCGCTCACGCAGGACGAAGCCAAAGGGGAAGCAGAAACACCGATCGACGTTGAAGCCCTCAAACAGGTGGCCTACGACCAGGGGAAAGCCGATCTAGCCGCCCAGTTTCAGATGGAGTTTCAGCAGACTCTTGCCGCCTTTGCCGATGGGTGTCAAAAAATCGACAACCAGCGTAAAAAGATGCTCCAGCAAAGCCGCGGCGACCTGATCAACCTGATCATTCTCCTCAGTGAAAAAATTCTTGGCCAGGAACTCGCCACCCCCCGCAACATCATCGCGGCCACCTTGCAATCGGCCCTGGAACAGGCCATTGAAAGCGAAGAATATTATGTCACCCTCCACCCCGAGGATCTCGCCTTTGCCGAGGCCAAGGTTCCGGAAATCATTGCCGACATCCGTGGCTTGGAGCGTATCGTCTTTAAGACCGACAACAGCATGATCAGGGGCGGATGCCTGCTCGAATCGTCGCTCTGCAAGGTGGACGCCACCATTGAAACGCAGTTGGCGAGCATGAAAGAATTTTTGGCGGACCAACCCATCTTTTTGCCGGTTGCAGAAATCGATGCGACAGAGCCGCCTGATCAACCGGCTGAAGAAGCTAACCCGGAGGCATGAGTCGTTGCCGGACTTCGGCAACTCTTCACACCTCACCCCCCCCGTGCCCGCAAATGACATCGGGACATGGGGCACCTGGTTGACCGGCATCATCCGATCCCGACCCACCGAGACCAAAGATATGTTCAACGTTTCCGAACCGATGCACTCTTTTTCCCCCATCCGGGTCTACGGCAAGGTCCATCGTATCGTCGGTCTGGTTGTCGAGGGCTCCTGCGCCCGTTCCTCCATCGGTTCGCTCTGCGAAATATCCCCACTTCATGGCGGAGAAACCATTCCTGCTGAAATTGTCGGCTACAACAACAACAGAGCCCTGTTGATGCCCTTGGGTGAACTGCGCGGCCTCGGTCCCGGCAGTCTCATTCGGGTCAAAAAGGAACAAGCCACCATCAGTGTCGGCAATGCGCTCCTCGGCCGAGTACTCGATGGCATGGGCCAACCGCTCGACCAGGGACCACCGCTCTGCCTCTCCCACGAAAAAGCCCTCTACTCCCTGCCGCCTGGCCCGATGCAGCGCGACGCTATCATCGAACCGCTTGACCTCGGCATCCGCGCGATCAACGGCCTCTTGACCTGCGGCATTGGTCAGCGGATGGGCATCATGGCCGGTTCGGGCGTTGGAAAAAGTGTCCTGCTCGGCATGATGGCTAAATACGCCAAGGCGGATATCAATGTGATCGCCCTGATCGGCGAGCGCGGCCGTGAGGTCAAGGAGTTCATCGAGCGCGACCTGGGCAAGGAAGGTTTGGCGCATTCGGTGATCATTGCGGTCACTTCCGATCAATCGCCGCTCCTGCGCACGCGGGGGGCCTTTGCCGCCACCGCCATTGCCGAATATTTTTCGCAGCAGGGCAAGAATGTACTGCTGATGATGGATTCGATCACCCGGTTCGCCATGGCCATGCGCGAAATAGGTCTCTCCATCGGTGAGCCGCCCACGACCAAGGGATACACTCCCAGCGTTTTCGCCACCCTGCCTAAGTTGCTGGAACGGGCCGGCAATTTTCAGAATCAGGGCTCGATCACCGGCCTCTACACCGTGCTGGT
Source organism: Desulfobulbales bacterium (assembly GCA_038318785.1). Lineage (GTDB taxonomy): Bacteria > Desulfobacterota > Desulfobulbia > Desulfobulbales > Desulfobulbaceae > Desulfobulbus. Next base: position 2,194 of record JBBQCO010000153.1, read on the forward strand.
CGACGGAGACGATCTCACTGAACCGGTGGCGGATTCGGTGCGCTCCATCCTGGACGGCCATATCGTGCTTTCGCGGAGCATCGCCGCTAAAAATCATTATCCGGCCATCGACGTGATGATGTCCACCAGCCGGGTCATGCGCGACATAACCACGGCCAGGCACCGTGAGCTGGCTGGCAAGGCCCGCAGCGTCATGGCCGTGTACCGGGAATCTGAAGATTTGATCAACATTGGCGCCTACGCGGCCGGAAGCAACAAGAAGATCGACTATGCCATCTCCCGTATCGATGCCATCAACACCTTTCTCACCCAGGAGTTCGACGAATCCTCCAGCCTCGAAGAAACCATCGCCGTCATGGGCGATCTGGTCAGTGATCGGGAAGTGTCCGACAGAAGAAGGTTGGGCCGCAAGGGCTACGATCGACGGAAAACCGATCTGGCCGAAGACGGAACCTGATGAAACCTTTTACCATGCATGCGGTGCTCAAGTACCGTCACCAACTCGAAGATGTAGCCTTGCAAAGTCTGCATCAGGCCTTGGAGGTCGAGGCCCGACTCCAGGAGGCGCTGTTGCAAGCAGAGGCGGAACTGACCGAGCTGTACAGTGGTCTCCAGCATGACAAAAATCAGGGAACCACTGTCGACCGGCTGCTTCTTTTTGATAATCGAATCGAGTTGGTCAAACAACAGGTAGAACTGCGGCAAAACGACCTGGAAAAACAACAGGTACAGGTGGCCAACAAAAGACAGCAACTGGTCAAGGCGAGCAAGGCCAGAAAAATTATGGAAAAACTGCAAGAACAGCAAAATGCAGCCTATGCGAAATATCTGGAGAAAAAAGAGCTCGGCATGCTCGATGAAATCGCCGTCCTCTCCCATGAGCGAAAACATCGATAGGCCCATTCTCCATCGACCTATTGTTCAACCGTCTATCGACCACAGCCCAGAAGGCGCGTCATGAAAATATCTTTCCTCATCCCCTGCGTTCTCACCCTGTTCTTGCTGACCACAACTCTGGCCGAAGAACAGGAGGCAAAAAATCCGCCCAAGGCCGGACAAGAACAGCAATATGGCTCCGTCGAAGAGCGGCGGATCATGGAATCCTTGCAGGATGGGACGGCTCCTTTTGCCCGCGAGCGTGAGGATCTGGAGAACAAGAAAAAGGAACTAAAGAGAATTGAGGGTGAAGTCGATAAGAAAATTGAACAGCTCAACCAGCTCCGGGTTCGGATTGAAAAACTCCTCGAACAAAAGGATGCGGAAGAGCAGAAACGAATAGTGGAACTCGCCAAAGTGTACGAGAAAATGACTGCGGAAAAGGCAGCCATGGTTATGGGATCGGTCGAACAGCAACTGGCAATCTCCATTCTGGCAAAAATGAAAACCAAATCCGCCGCCAAAATCCTGAATAATATGGAACGGGAAAAGGCGGCCAAACTGACAACCGCCTTTTCAACCCTGGATACCCGATAATACCCATGCAAGCACTTTCCAGCGTTCCCGTCGATGTGATGCCCGCCGCTCCCCCGGCCGCCGCATCATCTGCCAGTACGGGGCAAGAAGGCCTTTTCGCCTCGAACCTAAAGACGGCAACCGAGAAGCAGACGACAGCCGAGCGGCCTTCCAAAACCGCAGACAAACAGTCCGGCAGCAAACCCACCACCGACAAGCTCTCCTCCGTCCCTACAGAGGCCGATTCGGCCGAAGAAACCGGAGATGAGGCATCTCTGGCAGCAGCACTGAATGGGTCTGCGGGGGCTGCTCTACAGCAATTCGCAACCAGTCAAAAATCTGGCGAGGGTGTGAGCGAGTTGAAGGGCGGATCGGATACTTCTCTCTCATTGGTGCAAAGCAACAAATCTGCAATGGACAAATTGTTGGAGGCCCTGACGACACCAACGGCAACTGCGCCTCTGACAACGACCACGGCATCCGCGGATGCGCAGAAGGGCGGTTCCGTTACTGTATCAACCCAGCCGGAAACAACAGTCCCCTCTGCGGCCCTGCCTGACATGCAGGTTTCAGCCGTGACCTCGGATTCCAACACTTCTCAACAAGCCGGCGCCAACACGCCCCAACCGCAAATAACCGTCACGTTCTCCGCCGGCACAGTCCAAGCTTCCGACCTGGCTGCCCAGCAAAGCGCCGGTACTGCCGCATCGCCATCGAATTCGACAGAGACCGCCGCACAAGAGGACGGGGCACAACAAAATGGCCCCTTGATCGTACAGAACAAATACGGCCAGATTCTTACCATCCATCAGGCAGGAGAGCCCGCGGCAGAAACGGCTATCGCCAGCAGTCCCGGCAAGACAGATTCGCCAGGTACCGAAGGTCAGCGCATGGATGTCAACAACAACTACATTCATGCCCATCTTCCCAACGAAACATCTGCGGAAACGGCAGAAGGCGGCGGCGAGCAGCATCAAGACTCCTCGACGAAATCCCAGGTTCAGGAAATGATTGCTGCCACAGAGCAGGAAAAAAAGTCGCCGGTGACCGGTGAACAACCGGCACTCCAGAAAGGACAGCCAAACCTTACCCCAGATAACCAGCCATTCCTCTTTGCTCACCAGGGCGGTAGCAGTCAAATTTCCGCCAGCAGTACAACAATGGAATCGTCAGCGTTCCGCCTGCCTTCCGGATCGATGGTCCCTGAAGGGGCGGTGGTCGACCAGATGATCACCCATTTTTCCATGAACAAACGCCTTGAATCCGGCACCGTCAATCTTAAACTCTATCCACAGGAACTAGGTGAATTGCGGATGGAAATCAAAGTGGAGCAGAACAATATCAAGGCCCATATTATTGCCCAGAATCCCCAGGCCCAGGAGATGATTGACCGCCACCTGCCCCGGTTGCGCGAAGCCTTGGCACAGCAGGGGTTGCATCTTCAGCAGGTGGAAGTCACGCTTGCCGCCCAAGACAACACCGGTGGTGAACGATTCAAGGAGAGCGACGCTTGGCGGCAACCAAGCCCTTCCCAGCGCCACACCGTTTCCGAGCAACCGATCTTTACCCTGGAAACCGATGCAAGCACCGGCGAAGACCACTCCCTCGCCAACACCCTCAGTGTTCACGCCTGACGCCAGGAGGAATCCATGACGACTATTCCCGGAATCACCAACACCTCGACGACCACATCAACGACGGAAAAAAAAGCCAGCGCCCTGGGACAGGAACAGTTCCTCACCCTGCTGGTTGCACAACTACAGAACCAGGATCCGCTCAACCCGACCGATGCCACTGAGTTTACCGCTCAGCTGGCCCAGTACAGTCAATTGGAGCAATTGTTTAATCTCAACGATTCGATGGATCAGTTGGCCACGGCCCAGAACAACTCCGAGCGGCTCTCTGCCTTGAGCCTGATTGGCCAGGATGTGGTGGTCGAGGAAAGCGAATTCACGCTCGGTGCCGCGCCTGTGGAGATCGGCTACAAGATCGACGGCTCGGTCACCGATGCCAACCTGTTGATTAAAAACAGTTCGGGCAAAACCGTGGCGACCCTTGCGGCAAGCGATCTCTCGGCGGGCAACCATTATCTCACCTGGGATGGGAAGGACAGCAGCGGCAACACTCTTGCTCCAGGAAAATATGCAATCACCATCGATGCCGAGAGCGCCGACGGAAAAAGCGCCACAGTCGCTCCCTTGGTGCGCTCCGAAGTCACCGGCATCGACCTGAGCGGCACCGAAGCGAAAATAGTCACCGCACTGGGAGAATACAAAATATCTTCCATCCACGGCGCCTACAATAGAGACCAAAGCGCAACCACCGGCAACTCCGGATAAACGAGGAAGCGGCTTCTCTGCCGCCCCCACCACAGCACAACCCCTTTTCCCTTATCGCCGCCGAAGGATCGGCAATGAGCAGGGGGAAAGGAAAAACATCTCTGAGCAACGGACGGCGCGGGGATAATTGAGGAGAGAAAACGATGCAAGCAGCAAACTTGTGACGTCTCGCTCTCCACCAGCTCATCACCATCAATTATCCAATCTTCACCAACCACGCAGGAGGTTGTTATGGGCATTCAAAGTGCGATGTACAGCGGGGTCAGCGGACTCAACACCAATTCCCAGGCCATGAGCGTCATCGGCAATAACCTGGCCAATACCAACACCCTGGGATTCAAGGGTTCCCGCACCGTCTTTTCTGATCTACTCTCAAGCAGCGTTTTCGGTTCCGGCGGCATGTCCCAGGTCGGCCGCGGTGTGGGCCTTTCCATTGTCGACTCCATTAACAGTCAGGGCACCTTTGAAACCACCTCCTCAGACACCGATGTCGCTATCGAGGGTGCAGGGTTTTTTGTCCTGAAGGAGGAGGGTAATGACACC
>JBBQCO010000154.1:0-6480 GCA_038318785.1 Desulfobulbales bacterium
AGGGCTCGAAAGTCCAAGAAACAAGGGATGAGCACTGACGCCAAGCAGCGGTAAACGATAGACAGACGAAAAAAAACTGCTGATCCAGCTTCCGGGAAGCTGCGAGCATGTATTTCAGGGATACTTTTCAACACCTTTCTTATAAGTTTTCACGCATGATAAAAAAAATTAGAACCCAGAAAAGCAAAACGGTTTTATACATACATTCGTGAATGTATGCAAGGCAATTGTATGATTATTCAGTAAAGCGCAGACGCCCATTAGGATGGGCGCCCAACTCAATAAGAGTTATCACATCGACGCCTGTCATTTGCATTTTTGACTCTTCCGCAAAATAAAAATACTGAAATTTCGCATGCGAAAACCAACCCGTCAACAGACAGCAGGCAACCAACAGTCGAGTGAATCCGGGATTTTTCTTGACGGAGGGGTAAAAAAACTGGGTGAGAAAACAGGAGGAGAACAGCCGCACGAGGGGAGGCCCCCCTCATGCGGTAAAGAAAAAAATCAACTTTTCTGCCGACAACTCATTGCCGCGACTTATTCAACCGTGACACTTTTTGCCAGATTACGTGGTTGGTCGACATCGCAGCCACGACGATGGGCAATTTCGTAGGCAAGTAATTGTGCAGGAATCGTGTAGAGCAATGGATTCAGATCCTCCAACACTTCAGGAAGATAAAGGATATCGCTCGTCAAACCGGCAAGGTTTTCATCTCCTTGCGTACCGAAAAGGACCAGTCGGCCTTGGCGCGCCTTGATTTCCTCAATGTTGGAAACCGCTTTCAAATACACTGAATCCCTTGGCACCAAGGCTACAACGGGCATATCGCGATCAATCAGGGCAATCGGCCCATGTTTAAGTTCACCGGCGGCATATCCTTCGGCGTGGATATAAGAAATTTCCTTTAATTTCAGCGCCCCTTCCAGGGCGATGGGGAAATTGAGTCCTCGGCCGACAAATAGAAAATCCTTTGCCTCATAATAGCCTTCAATCAGGGATTTGATCTCATCCTGCAAACGCGGCAACTCGTTTTCAATAACCTCGGCAATATCAACCAGGGCGAGCCCCAGCTTTCGCTGGGTTATCGGGTCTATGGTTTTACGTGTTTGCCCGAGAAAGAGGGTGAGAAGAAAGAGCGCTGCCAACTGACAGGTGAAGGCCTTGGTTGAGGCCACTCCTATCTCCGGACCGGCATGGGTATAAATAACGCCATCAGCCTCCCGCGTCATGGTCGACCCGACCACATTGCACACCGTGACCACCTTGGAGCCCAATTGTGCCGCCCGGCGAATTCCGGCCAGGGTATCGGCGGTTTCTCCGGACTGGGAAATGGCGATGGTCAAGGTACGTTCATTGAGTAAGAGCCGACGGTACCGGAACTCCGAAGCAATATCCACCTCCACCGGAATGCCGACCCATTTCTCAATCCAATACTTGGCAATAAGAGCGGCATGCCAAGAGGTGCCGCAAGCAACCAAGGCAATGCGCTCGATATCATTAATGGCCGCGTGATCGATTCCAATTTCCGGCAAATCGACGACTCCAGTATCAGGAACAATTCGGCCGCTGACCGTATTGAGAATGGCCTGGGGCTGTTCAAAAATCTCTTTGAGCATGAAATGACGGTACCCGGCTTTCTCGGCCATTGAGGCGTTCCAGTCGATCACCGAAATGGTCTTTTCCAACTCCGAACCGTCATCGATTTGCAAAATGGTGTAGGTGCCCTTGCGCAATATCGCCATTTCCCGGTCATCAAGAAAGATAACCTCCCTGGTATAGGGCAGAAGCGCGGGAATGTCGGAGGCGATATAGCAGGCATCGGTGGCAACGCCCATGACCAGGGGGCTGTGATTGCGGGCGGCGACCAGCAGTTCAGGCTCTTTGGCCCAGAGCACACCGATGGCGTAGGAACCTTCCACTCGGGCTAAAGCAGCGCGAACGGCCGCGACCAGATCTCCCTGCAGACAGTCTTCAATCAGATGGGCCAACACCTCGGTATCAGTCTCCGAGGAAAAGACATGCCCCTTGGCCGTCAATTCTTTTTTCAGCGAGGTGTAATTCTCAATAATGCCGTTATGAACAACGACCAGTTCACCGGTGCAGTCGGTATGCGGATGGGCATTGTTCTCGGTGGGGGCGCCATGAGTGGCCCATCGGGTATGACCGATACCGGTCCCACTGGCAACACCTATGTATTCGTCAACCGCAGTTTCAAGATTGGCCAATTTTCCTTTGGCCCGGTGGCGAACCAGTTGGCCGCCGAAATGATAGACCAATCCAGCGGAATCGTATCCGCGATATTCGAGTCGCCTCAAACCTTCCAGGAGAATGGGCACAACTCTTCTCGTCCCGACATAGCCTACTATTCCGCACATTTGTTCGTCCTCTTCATTAATCGTTGGCAGCATCAACCGGCATTGGGGTCAGTATTCACGAGGACGCGGTAAAAAGCAAGCCGGAAGAACACTAAAACCATGGATTATCATTTTCATCCCCTTGGCTCCAAAAATGTAATACATCGATTTGATATGACAAAAATGCACACCCATCGAGAGGCTCGACCGCAAACCTTTTGCTTGTTTCACTCCACTTGAGAAATCGTTTTGCGAAAAGCGTAAAAAAAGGTATCCTCTTCATAACCATATAGTTAAAGGATAATCTCATGAACAAACGACAACGACTGAAAGAACTGCTCCTCCAAAAATCCTACCGGGAAGGCATCTTCACCCTCACTTCAGGGAAGTCCTCCGATTTTTATGTGGACGGCAAACAAACCACCCTTGACGCGGAAGGGAGCTATTTATGCGGCCATCTCCTTTTTGAACTGATCCGCCAGCACCCGGAACCCATCGTCGGTGTGGGGGGCATGACCCTGGGAGCCGACCCCCTGGTGACGGCTGTTTCCATGGTCAGTTACCTCGAGAAATCGCCGATCCCGGCCTTTATCGTCCGCAAAGAGGCCAAAGGTCATGGCACCGGAAATTTCATCGAAGGGAAAAGTAACCTCAAGCTGGGGGGACTCGTCGCCTTGGTCGAAGATGTGGTCACCACCGGTGGCACCCTGCTCAAGGTAATCGAGCGGGTAGAAAATGAAGGGTTCAAGGTTGGTTTGGTCGCTACTATCGTCGACCGGCAGGAGGGGGGAGCCGAAATTCTAGCGGCAAAGGGGTACCCCCTCAAGGCGGTCTTTACCCGTGAGCAACTCATAGGCAAGGCTCAACCAAAATGAAATGTAAGGAATGCGATGAAAACTTGAAAGTACAGCGGCGGTGCCGTCAGGTGAGGCTTACATGTTCAGGATGCAAAAAAGAATACCAAATCCATGAAGTCGCCGCTGAACTGGACCCGGAAACCGAAGCAGAACTTGAACGTTTCACCTGCATCATCTACGACTGACCTCAATGACCAACACCAAGGTGCATGTCCGCGACAATAATACCGCCACCCTGATATGTCCGTCCTGCGGGGCAATCAAACATATTGCTGCCGAAAAGTTTCGATACGGACGCCATTCGATCAATGTTCGGTGCCGGTGTCAGCAGGTGTTCACCATTCTTCTCGACTTTCGGCGGCACTATCGTAAACAGACCAGCTTGCCTGGCACGTACGTCATTCTCAGTGAAGGCGGGGTCGGGGGCGGCATTATTCACATTAACAACATTTCAAGGGGCGGGGTTGGCTTTTCAGTATCCGGTCTGCATCGAATTGAAAAAGACCAAGTACTGCAGGTTGAATTTCAGCTCAACGACAAGAAAAAAACAACCCTAAAGAAACGGGTCCTTGTTAAATCAGTGCAACAGAACGCCATCGGTTGTCAATTCAAAGACACGATCGAAATGGAAAGGGCCTTGGGGTTTTTTCTACAGAGCTAAAAGCAACTCTCCCCTTCCCCTTTTTTGTTGGTGTTTTCAATGGGCGAGACATTGCCCATCGAAATCAAAGCGCCTTTGAGGACTTCCTGGGCGCGTGCCAGTAAAGGTTCCAGCGTGCCCGCATCCAGGGCACTGATTCCCACACCCTCCCCGGAAAGCACCAGCTGAACTTGATCTTCCGGAGCCAGCCTGTCCGTCTTATTGAACACCTTAAGACAGGGAATGGCGTCCAGATCCAGCTCGGCCAGAAGCCCTTCCACCACCTCGACCTGCTTTCGCCACGCTGGATTGGAGACATCAATCACATGGAGAAGCAGATCAGCCTCGAACAATTCCTCCAAAGTGGATTCAAAGGCCTTGAGCAGGTCGGCAGGGAGATTGCGGATAAAGCCGACAGTATCGGTGATGATCACCTCCATATCCTCGGGAAATCGGAGACGTCGGCTGGTCGGATCAAGGGTGGCGAACAGCAAGTCCTCGGCCTGGATTTTGCTTTTGGTCAGGGTGTTGAGCAGGGTGGATTTGCCGGCATTGGTATAGCCGACCAGGGAAATCACCGGCACGTCGCGTTTGCGCCGCCTGCTGCGGCGGTGGTAGCGCTGCTCACCCACGGTTTTCAATTCCTTGCCCAAGCGAGTGATCCGATCGTTGATCCGCCGTTTGTCGATTTCCAAGCGGGTCTCACCCGGTCCTCGGGCCCCGATGCCGCCGGTAAGCCGGGACAGGGCGTCGTCACGGGTGGTCAGCTTGGGCAGCAGGTATTTCAACTGGGCCATCTCGATTTGCAGTTTCCCTTCCCGCGAGCGAGCCCGGCTGGCGAAAATATCGAGAATCAACTGAGTACGGTCGATGACCCGCAGGTCGGTGTGGTCGGTGACCGAACGGATCTGCGAGGGGCTGAGTTCCTGATCAAACAGCAGCAGGTTGGCCCCGAGCCGCAAACTCATCAGCACGATTTCCACCAGCTTGCCACGACCGAGGATGAAGCGAGGATGGATATGCTTGCGCCGCTGGATCACCTGGGCCATGACATCTACCCCGGCGGAACGAGCCAGTTCGACCAGTTCAGCCATAGAGTCCTCGGACTCGCTGCGAGCGCCGGTCGTCACGGAGACCAGAATGGCCCGGTCCTTGCCCTGATCCACCTCACGCACCGGGCGTTCCCGGACAAACTCTTCCTCCAGGGCCTCAATCAGCTCAATGCAAGACAGGTGCTGATTGGCAGGATGGACCGGAGCCAGCGTCGCCCAATCCCGGCCGTCCACCTGGATCGGAATAAGGTGCACCGCATGGAGCAGATCCGGTAGGCCTTCTCGGATGGTGAGGACCGCCATCAGGTCAAGCCGCAAACAGGCCAGATCCATGATGTCCTCCTCGTTCACCGCCGTCGAGCCCCCTAATACCGTATGGACACAACGGAGACCGCGGAGACGGCCGCCACTGGCGCCGACATTCGCCAAAGCCGGGATGGTGATGCGGTCATAATCGCCAACGATCACGGTTTCAATCCAACCGGAACGGTGAATGAGCAAACCGACCTGCCGGTTCAATTCGGTTGAGATCGCGGCCATTGCCCGGGCGGTTTCCCGGCCTACGATCTCCTCAGGCCCGACCTTTTTCTGGGCGAGCCGTTCCAGGTCCCGCAGTTGCTTGGGCTTGAGCCCGTTGGTGTTACCGGTGACCGTCGCGATGGCACACTCCTAAGGAAAAAAGAGAGATCAACAGGGGGCACTGCCTGGGGTTCGCGGAAAAGGGATGACCTCGCGGATATTCTGCATGCCGGTGACAAACTGCACCAAACGCTCGAAACCGAGCCCAAACCCGGCATGAGGGACGGAACCAAATCGCCGCAAATCAAGGTACCAGCCGTACTGCTCCAGATCGAGACCGGTTGCCGCCATCCGGGCCGCCAACACCTCAAAACGCTCCTCACGCTGACTGCCGCCGACCAGCTCACCAATACCCGCTACCAGGATATCCATCGCCGCCACGGTGCGGCCGTCGTCGTCCAAGCGCATGTAAAAGGGTTTGATGGTCTCGGGATAATTGGTAACGATGACCGGGGCCTTTGCCACCTCCTCGCAGAGATAGCGTTCGTGTTCGGCCTGAAGATCGATGCCCCATTGCACCGGAAATGCAAACGCCCGCCCTGACCGCTCCAGTTCAGCCACGGCCTCGGTATAGGTAAGATGGACAAAGGGGTGATCACGGACCTGGGTGAGCTTTTCGATCAACCCTTTGGCGATGAATTGCTCGAACAACTCGAGATCCGCCGCACATTCGGTCAGCGCTGTCGCCACCAGAGACTTGATCATCGCCTCGGCGACCTCCATGTTACCGCGCAGATCGCAGAAAGCCATTTCCGGCTCCAGCATCCAGAACTCAGCCAAATGCCTGCTGGTGTTGGAGTTCTCGGCACGAAACGTCGGGCCAAAGGTGTAGACCATGCCATGGGAGAGGGCAAAAATTTCGGCCTGCAACTGGCCGCTGACCGTCAGGCCGGCCCGTTTTCCGAAAAAGTCGTTGGCAAAGGGTTGCCCCCCTTGCAGTTGTCCCGGTTCCAGCGCAGTGACGGTGAACATCTCGCCCGCCCCCTCACAATCG